>CANHQK010000026.1 GCA_947462765.1 Bdellovibrionales bacterium | reverse complement strand
TCAGCACCACTGTGGTCGGAAAACGGATGGGCTGGAATCCACCTGAAACCGGGTTGGCAAGATACTCGGGTTGCTCGGAATGACCCGCCTCCAAAATCTCGATTCTGCGGATCATGTGGCGCGCACTCCCTCAGAAAACATATTTCGCCTCGAAAAAGAGATGGCTTCTCGAGCGGAGTGCGCCGAGCGGACGGTCGGGATTTCCGCCGTAAAGGTCAGCCCCGGTGAGGAGTTTCATATTGGTGAAGGGCGTGTATCCCACCTGTGGACGGATGAGAAAACTCTCTCCGCTTGCAAAATAGCCGACCATGAACACATCGGCGGTGAAGTTCGAGCCGTCCTTTTGCCACGCCAGGCGCAAGGTGCCGCCCGGATTGCCCTGGTCCTGGTAATTCAAGATGAGAGCATTCGCATTTCCAACGGCGACCTGGACCGGCAGGAAGGTCATGGCCTCAGGATAGTAGAGGTGCCAGCGATAAAGAAATTGAGCTTGGATCCGGAATTCGTCGCCGAGCGGGCGCTCGACACCGATCACGCTGTCCCAGTGCCAGGGTTGAACGAGGCCGAAATTCGGATCCTCCCGCGTTCCGTTGTCGGGCATCCGCAAGGCGGTTTCGAAGCGGAAAACTTGGGCATCCCAGGTGAACGAGCCGTCGGCACCCACTGCTGTTTCTCCCGGGTGGACGGCACGGATCGAAGCGCTGGGTAGGTCAAACAGGTATTGTGCGTACTGGGAGCGCCCCCGGAAAGCCGAAATAGAGAGATCAAAGGATGGTTGCTGGTAAGAAAGCTTCACTCCCGCTTCCATCGAGTCGGAGCGGAACCAGTCGGGGGCGGGGGCTGTTTTCTCGAAAACAATCCCGGGAGGAATCGATTGATCGGGGATGAGCATGCGCATCTGGGGATAAGCGGCCTGGAAAACCAGTTGCATCGTGAAGGGCGAGGCTCCCCCACGGGGAGTGTAACTGAAGTTGAACCCGGGGGCTCCAAGACGCCTCACTTCGTCGTCTGGATTGAGCAGAGTCATGTCCTTTGCCGTGAAATAATCCGTCGGATTCACCCCGTCCGAACGCCCCCAAGGGATGATCTGCTGTCCGATTCTGAACTCGATCCCTTCTCCCAGATAGGAGTAATAGGCCTCCCGCACCCGGACTCTTGCGCTCGATGAGTCCGGATGGTTGATGTCCCGATAGAATGCGTCGAGCTGGACGACTCCGCGGAATCCTGACTGCGAAGAAAGTTCAGAGGAGACATCCAGCCACGCGGAGACTGACGACTGTTCGAACTCACCGGGCCGGTTCCCTGCCGTGAACCAGTACTGGTCCGTGTAGATCCGCCCCCGCCATTCCAGAGCCGGGGTCGGAGCGGGAGTCGGGGCAGGAATGATCGGACGGATCACGACGGGGCGTCGGACCGTCCCTGCCTTCTTACTCCGTGGCGCCGCGCTTGCTGCGGGATCCTGAAAAAACAAGAGTGCCAGGATCAGAACCCAAATTCGGATCATCTGACTTTCTGCAGATTCTGCTGGGTGAACACGGCATCCGGGATGCCACCGTTCACTTTCACATTCGAGAACACCAGCCGGGTGTAGTCACGCGTTTTGAGGTTTTCGATGGAAAGAAAGTGAGCGAGCCACTTCTTTTCTTTCGGGTCGACCATCTTGATCTGACCCGCCTCCAAACGCTTGAAGAGCTCGCCTTGAACATTGGTGTACTCACCCTTCACGACCATGAAGTTGTCGGTCCGGACCCAAATCATGGATTTGGAATAGCCCGTTCGCTCCTGGACATCCTCGTTGACGGGAAGGGCCTCGATCACATGGCACTGGAATTGAGCGTGCTCCGCCCCGGGACACTTCTCCTGTCTGAGTGTCCGGTAGCGGTAGTCCGAAGTGTGGGGGGTGGCAATGTCGGAATAGCTGAACACCGAGCCCATGAAGCTCCCGCTCTGTTGTTGGCTCTCCACCCTGCGGGTTTTCTTGAAGTTCGGCAAATAAAGGAGAACGTCGTTCTTACCGTCCGGATTCTCAACAATGAGGATCCCCTCGTTCCGAACCTCGGCAGGCGAATGGAATCGAGTGAGCGTACTGTTGTGAATCCGATCCGCTTGTACTTTTCTCCAGAAAGTGAATTCCTTCACCTTCTCGCTCTTCTCGACCAGATTGCCGGTCGTGAGCCGGGCACGCGACTCGAACTCGTTTACCTTTCGGACTTCTTCGTTCTTGTTCATGATTTCACGAGCCTGATCCGCTCGAGCGGACAGGGGTAAAACCGAAAGCATGAGGAGCAGGATCAGGCGAGAACAGGACGGTTCATTCATAATCAAGGGCCTCCGTGATTTCGAGACCTGAGGCGCGCCGTGCCGGCCAGATGCCAGCAACGGCCGCGACCAGGACTCCAGTGATGATGGTCATCCAGACCGATTGTTTTGGGAAATGGTATTCGATGATCCAGCCCAGCTGCTCGGTGAGCGCGAACTCGACGAAGAGGCGTCCCACATATGCGCCAAGCAGTATGGCGACACACGCTCCGAAAAAGCCTTGAATCAGCGCTTCAAAAAGAATCATTCTTGAGATCTGGGTCCGGGTGGCACCGATGGCCCGGAGCACTCCGATCTCTCGGGTCCGCTCCATCACGCTGATCAGGAGGGTGTTCAGGAGGCCGAGCAAGCCCACCAGCAGGGCGATGCTCTCGATCACCCGAGTATAAGCGAAGCTCCGCTCCACGGCCGATTGCATCTGGTCCTTGAACTCCCGATTGGAAATGGTGACCAGGTTCCACTTGCGGCCGAGTCGTTTGGCGATCTCCCCACGCACCTGCTCAAAGGTGAAGCCCGGCTCGAGGTTGAGAACGAAAACGGTCACCAGCGAGTCATTCCAGAACTTCTTGTACACCCGTCTGTCGAGGTAGATCACCCCCTGGGATGAGGCGTAGTCGATGATTTCTCCGGCGATCCGGAAACTGACTTTTCCTCCGGGGGCGTCGAGCTCGAACCGGTCACCCACCTTCTTATTCGCATTGGTGAGGAACCCTCTGGAGACAAGTGCCGCCGGTTCGGGGCTTTCGTACCAGTCGAGGGCCGTACGGACCCGGTCTGATCCGGTCACAGGTATGTTTTGGAAGCGGTAGAAATCCGCGTAGCGGTCGATGGCTTTGATTGCCATCTTCTTCCCTTCATAGAAATAAGGGATGATCCGTGTGGCGGCACCCCGATCCGTACCGATGGGGCGGATGCCCGGGACGGCGAGGAGCTCAGGTAGGATCGAGTCCTGGATCGGTTGTACGTCACCACTGATGAAGCGTCCGTTGGAGCCGACCATGATGTCTGCCACAAAAATCCGGTCGAGCCACTGAGTCAGGGTGTCGTGAAAGCTCGAGCGCACGCTGGCAATCAGCATGACCAGAAACAAACCGACCATCAAAGCCATCACATTGGCCCCGGTGCGCTTTCTTGACCGAAGCAGGTTCTCCTGAGCCAGGCGAAGGACGGGTAATGAAAGTTTCGCGCCCAGTCCTCGGGTGAGTCGCAAGAGCCCGAGCACCAGGAAGGGACCGAAAAGAGCCGCGCCGAGGACCGCCGAGGCTTTGGTCAAAAGATCGATTCCGATCCAGATTTTTCCCCAGGAGAATATCATGGAGAGGCTCATGAAAGCGAGCAGCAGGATCCCGAAGATCACCTGCAGGTTGGATCGCCGGGTTTCGGCAGGATCGAGGGACTCGGAGTGACGACGCATGGACTCAAGCGGGTGGATAGTGGCCGCGCGCAAAGCCGGAAAAAACGCGGCGATCACCGCCGCCAAGGTGCCTGCCACCAGAGTGAAAATCATCTGAGACGTGGTGAAGTCGAGACGCGAAATCTCGATCCTCATTTGGAACTGGGCTGCTACGGAAGTGGTGATCTGGGAGGACATCCGGTGAGCAAGGCCCTTTCCAAGAACGCAACCCAGAGCGGATCCGATGAATCCAATCCCGACCACTTCGCTCACAAACAGGGCGACCATAAGCGAGCGGGTCGCTCCGAGCGCCCGGAGGGTTCCGATCTCCCGCTTTCGCTCAGCGACTGCGACTGAAATCGAGTTCATGACGAGAAACAGACCGACCAGGAGGGCGAGGGAGCTGAAAAAAGTGAGGATCAGCTGGTAAGAGTCGAGCATGCGCTCCATCTGCTCGGATTGGGTTTCAGGGCGCTCTACCCGGTACCCGGCTCCGAGCGTGGTCTCGATGCGAGACTGAAGTGCGTTCAAGTCCACTCCGTGACGAGGAACGATGTCCACCCGGTCGAGCTTGTTTTCTTTTCCGAAGCTCACCCGTGCACCGTCGATGTCCATGATAGCGAGTGAGCCCCCGAAGGCCCTCGCCGCACCCTCGGGTTCGAGCAGACCCCGGATGGTGAACTCACGCGCTCCGAGGGCTGTAGAGAGACGGATCTTGTCGTCGATCTTGAGCCCGCGCTTGTTCGCCAAAGCCTGGGTCAGGATGATGCTGTCGGACTGATTCAGGAAGGTGAGGGGATCATCGATGATTTTTTGATCGGTCGCCTTGTAAGTGCGGACAGAAGCCTCTTGCAGGAGGTCGACGCCCATGATCTGCAGGCCGTCAGCCGATTCAGTCGCACCTTCGAAAAACGCCCGGGCCTCGATCATCGGCACCGCCGACTTCACCCCGGGAATCACCCGGATCACCTCGAGCCGGTCTTCTGGAAACCCGGCAACTCCCGCCGAGATGCTGAGTCGGGCCTTGCCCGCCACGGCATCGATACTGTCGCGCATGGAGTTCCGCGTGGAATGATTGATGATGGCGATCGCCACATAAAGAGAGATTCCGAACGCCACACCGAGTGTCGTCAGAACGGCCCTTGCAGGACGAGCCTTCAGGTGACTCAGTCCGATGTGACGAAAAACGTTAAACAGTCTCATCCGACTCGAGCACTCCGTCACGCATCCGGATCAGACGGTTCCCGAAGGAGGCGGCTTTCGGATCGTGGGTGACCATCACGATGGTCTTTCCGGTTTTCAGAGCCATATCCCGCAAGAGACTCAGGATGGATTCGCCGGTTTTCGAGTCGAGGTTTCCGGTGGGCTCATCGGCCAGGATCAGCAAAGGATCGCTGATCAGGGCACGGGCGATCGCCACTCTCTGCATCTCTCCCCCGGAGAGTTGATCGGGCTTATGGTGCACCCGGCTCTCGAGTCCCATCATGCCGAGAAGCTCCCTTGCCCGTGGCTCGATCTCTTTCAGCGATTCGTTGCCGAGGAGTCGGGGAAGAGCCACGTTCTCAAGAGCGGATAACGTGGGAAGCAAATTGAAGAACTGGAAGATGAACCCGAGTTTTCTCCGTCGGAAAAGGGAAAGGTCGTGATCACTCAGTCGATCGATCGATTCACCGCCGAGGATGACTTGACCGGAGCTGGGGCGATCGAGCCCGCCCATCAAGTGAAGCAGAGTGCTTTTACCGGAACCACTCGGACCCATGATGGATACGAATTGTCCCTGAGGGATCTCGAGACTTACGCCTTTCAGCGCACGGATGGTCTCCTCACCCCGGGAGTAGGTTTTTTCGAGGGAACGCACTTGCAAAAGCATGCGCTGACTTTTGCATGAAGGCCCCATTCTGACAATCAATAAACACCTTCTGGAAGGGCCTCAGAGGTCCTCGAATCTTGGGTCGTCAGCGCTGGGAACGCCCAGTCCGGGGTCTACCGCTTTCGTGGCTCTGGGCGCTGGCGCAGGTTCAGCCTTTGTCGCCGCTTCACGACTGGGCGTGAGCTTGGGCTCGACCTTCGGCTCCGGTTGGGGCTCGGGTTTAGGTTCGGATTTGGGTTCGGTCTTCAGAACGGTCTTCAGAACAGTGGCCGGTTCAGAGGGAGTTCGTTCCAAGACCTCTCCGAATACAGCCGATTGGAGCTCGTTCACCAATCTCGAAAGTTGTTCGGCTTCAGTGGTCAATTGCACCGCCCCGCTCGCACCGGTTTGGGCGATCACGGAGTTCTGTTGGGTGGCCTGATCCAGCTGGCTCATGGCCTTGTTGATCTCCTGGATCCCTTGATTCTGTTGGCGGGTCGCACCCGTGATTTCGGTCATCATGGCTTGAACGGACCCGGTTCCTTCGAAAATCTGCTCGAGAAGTTCACGGCAGTGGGTGGCCACCCCGGTACCCTTTTCGACTTTGTCCCGGCCACGGCGGGCCTCTTGTTCCACAAGTGCGCGGGTTTCGCGGACAATCTCCTCCACTCTTTGGGTGCTCGACTCGAGCAGGTTCGAGATTTCCTTTGCGGCATTCCCGCTCATTTGGGCCAGATTTCCAACTTCCTCGGCAACCACCGAAAAGCCTTTCCCGTGCTCGCCTGCCCGTGCGGCCTCCACCGAGGCGTTAAAGGAAAGGAGCTTGGTTTGAAAAACGATGTCGTTGATGATCTTCGTTTTCTGGCCGATTTCTTGGATCAGTTGAACAATCCCTGTGATTTTCGCATTACCCTGATCCACCCGGTCAAGAATGATCTCTGATCCGCTCTTGATTTCTCCCATTGCCCCGATCAGCTGGTCCATGGAGTCGCGTCCTGCCTTGGCGAGCTCATGACTCTTCTTCGAGGCCTCGAGCGATCGCTGGGCGTTCTCACTGCTCGAGTGAATCATGGAGCCTATTTGTTCAAGGGCCGATGCGGTTTCTTGAAGTGAGGCTGCTTGCTCACTCACTGAGGAGGATAGATTCTGGCTCGAACCCGAGATCGACTGGGCAGTCGAATCGACCTGCCGGGTCCGTTCCGAAAGAGAGCGCGCCAGTTCCGCGATTTTCCGGGAAAGGGAGGAGGACAAAAAGGCTGCTGCGATCCAGGACAACCCCATCAGGATCCCCATGATCCAGTAGATCCGAGTCTTGAATGCGTTCAGCTCGGCCAGGCCTTCGTTGAAGCGGGAAGAGTTCCGTACCATCACGCCCCAACCGATCGACTCAACGAATTTCGGCCCTCGGAGTGGGGTGAATCCAGTGGTGTAAGCCTCCCCGGAGATCGGGTCTTCGAAGGTTCCAGAACCGTCTTTGCCCTCACTCAAGCGCTTGGCGGGTTCGAATCCGGCCTTCGCGTAATTCAGTTTCAGGAGTCGTTTCATGTCGTAACGAGCGGGATCGAGTCCGGCCTCTTTCGGATTCGACGCATACTCGAACAGAAGGGTTCCATCCTTGGCGATCAAGCTCACGTCACTGGTGTTCATGCCGAGCTTTTTCAGATTGCTGTAGGTTTCTTTGATCGGGACTTCGAACCAACGGGATCCGGCATGCGCTGAAATCACACCGATCCAACGCCCGCGGGCATCGCGGAGTGCGGTGCTGAAGCCGTTGCTCAGGTGATCCGATCCGTAAGCGGCAGTCGTATCCGCATCGATGTAAACGTCATGGAAATGGGTGCCTTTCAGGCCTTTTTCGGGAGAGTCGCTGGTTTTGCCCTCCTGAACGGCACGGAACCATTCGGTCTTGGAGTAGTCACTTGCATACAAGGACTCCGTCTCGATATTCTTCCCGTCCGGCCCCTTCGAATTGACCGCGATCAGTTTGCCGGTTTCGTCGGTGACCAGGATCAGGTCGTAGATTCCGTACAGCTCGACCATGCGATTGAGAAAGGGAACCGCAGCCTCGCGCGATCTGGATTTAACGAGCGGACTTTCTGCGAAGCTCTGAACATCACCGTAGCGTTCGAAGAATTGGGCTTCGATACTGCGTGCAAGCGAGAGCGAGTAGGACTGGAACGAGTGCAGTTCCTTTTGGGCGACGGTGTCGGAGATCCTCTTCAGGACAAAGATGCCCATCCCGCCGAAAAGCAGGGTGACCGTGACGATCAGGATCAGGAGGCGGAATCGGAGAGAGAGTGAGCGGGTGTTCATGAGGAGTGTTCCTTCCAAAACTCAATTTTTTCAAACAGATCGAAGATTGTGAAGAAAACATTTCAGTGGCTCGTTGGTTTTTCCGTAAGGGAAAGACATACCGGCTTCTCGAGCTGGGTCGCGGAGAACAACATGTTGACGACAACGGGCGTGATTTCGATCTGGATGGCAATAATGTGGGGCGACATGCCGGCAAGTGCGGAATCTCCCGAAGGCAGCTGCCCCCGGGTGTATGTGCACGGCTCAGAGTGTCTCAATCTCGGGATCGATGCCGATCTCGGAACCTGTGGTGATCGACTGGTCAGGATCGGCAAGATCCGCTGCGGTGCTGGGGTGGCAACAGCGGTAGTGATCGGAAAAAAGAAGCGTTTCCGGATCCGTTTGGAGCAAAGCGCCGGAACGGCGTGGGGGGATGCCCGATGGAATCTGGTCTCCGTAGACCCTGAGCCGGGGAGGCGAGCCGCCCGGGCGCTGGCCAAAGAGTCAACCGACCGTCACGCCGGCATGGCTCCTTGATGAGCGGATCGGTTCAATCACTGGCCCATTTGCTTTCGGTGCAGGCGACCTCCCGTGCCTCGATTCCGAGGGACTTGACCGAAAGCTTGGCATTGTATTTTGCGACCCGGTACAAAACGGGAGACTTTCTGTCGAGCACCAGAGTGTAGCCGCTTCTGTCCGGATCCACGCTCACCCGGATCTCCGGTTTTTTGACGCCGGATCGACCGACCATAAGAGGCGTGCGGCGGTCTGGATAAAACATGAAACGGTGCCGGGTCTTTCCGCCCGAGACTTCATCGAGGAGGATTCTCCGGCCGTTGAACACAGCCACTGCCGTTTTTTCTCCCCGTCCGGAAGAAAGATCCGCTGTCATTTTGATCAGATTGTCCTCGCTGGCGCAGATGAGGAAGTCCCCGGATTGTGAGGAGGCTAGAGCCGGAATCGAGGTCAAACAAGCCGAAAACAGGGCGAGCAGGCGTTTCATGGCGCGCATCTTATACAGATTTTGTATAAAAATCAAATTGAAAATATGGATGAAAAATGGAGCCGATGAGCGGACTCGAACCGTCGACCTACGCTTTACGAAAGCGTTGCTCTACCAACTGAGCTACATCGGCTCACAAGGAACCGCCTCAAGTTAACGGAGGAGGGGGGCTCCGTCAAACGGTTCGGCGCTGAATCGGGCGGGTATGCGGCCCCGGCACCAGGGGGGTTCGGGTTAAAAGTGATGGATTACAATAATTTGCAAGAACAGGAAGTTCGCACTTGACCTGAGCGATCCGAAAGATTATCTGTAATCCTTCCGTATCTTTAGATTTTCGGATTTTGATGAAAGGAAATGTGTAGGAATGCCTACGATCAACCAGCTCGTTCGCTCGGGCCGTAAAAAACAAGTTTGGAAAACCAGTTCGCCTGCGATGGCTTCTTGCCCGCAGAAGCGCGGCGTTTGCACCCGGGTGTACACCACCACTCCCAAGAAGCCGAATTCGGCTCTTCGGAAGGTTTGCCGGGTTCGCCTGACCAACGGGTACGAAGTCACTTCGTACATCCCGGGCGTCGGACACAACCTCCAGGAACACTCCATTGTGTTGATCCGGGGTGGCCGGGTGAAGGATCTTCCCGGTGTCCGCTATCACACCATTCGTGGAACGCTCGACACCCAGGGTGTTGCGAACCGCAAGCAGAGCCGTTCCAAGTACGGCGCGAAGAAGCCCGCCGCCGGCGGCGCAGCAAAATAATTTAAGAAGGAAGCAGGACCATGGCACGTAAGAAGGTTGCAGCCAAACGCGAAATCAATCCGGATCCGATTTACAATGATCTGATCGTCGCAAAGTTCATCAATGCTCTCCTCTATGATGGAAAGCGTGGGATTGCGGAGAAGATTTTCTACTCTGCAATGGAGTTGATCCAGGAAAAGACCAGCGAAGAAGGGATCAAGGCTTTCAAGAAGGGCCTCGAGAACATCAAGCCTTTGCTGGAAGTGAAATCCCGCCGCGTAGGCGGAGCGAACTACCAGGTTCCTGTCGAAGTGAAGCCTGCTCGTAGACAATCTCTGGCCACCCGTTGGTTGATTGAGTCTGCCCGTGGTCGCGGTGAGCAGACCATGGCTGAGCGTCTGGCGATGGAAATCATCGACGCCTCCAACCAGCGCGGGTCTGCGATGAAGAAGCGCGAAGACATGCACCGGATGGCCGAAGCCAACAAGGCTTTTGCCCACTACCGCTGGTAATCGGTTTTTCGATTTGATGAAAAGCCCGTCTGCGTTTCGCAGGCGGGCTTTTTTTATGCGTTCTGCTAGGATGAAATCCATATGACCAAAGCTCAGGAAAAGAAGCTCGACGAGAAAGTGGCCGCACAGTTGGCGAAGATCCGGAACATCGGGATCATGGCCCACATCGATGCGGGGAAGACCACCACCACCGAGCGTATTCTGTTTTACACCGGAAAAACCCACAAAATAGGTGAGGTTCATGAAGGTACTGCGACCATGGACTGGATGCCGCAGGAGCAAGAGCGGGGCATCACCATCACGTCCGCGGCCACCACGGCATTCTGGAAGGATCACACCGTCAATTTGATCGATACTCCCGGCCACGTCGACTTCACCATAGAGGTCGAACGTTCGCTCCGGGTGCTCGATGGTGCGGTCGTGGTCTTGTGCGCGGTGGGCGGGGTCGAGCCTCAGACAGAAACTGTGTGGCGCCAGGCGGATCGTTACCGGGTGCCTCGGATCGCCTTCATCAACAAAATGGACCGGGTCGGGGCCGATTTCGGCTCGGTAGTGAACCAGATCAAGGAGCGTCTGGGCTGTAAGCCCGCTCCGATCCAGCTCCCGTGGGGGGCTGAGGATCGATTCGAGGGTCTCATCGACCTGATCGAAATGCGTGCGCTCAGGTGGGGCTCCAGTGATATCGGGGCCAAGTTCACCGTTGAAGAAATTCCTGAGGAGCTCCGGGATGAGGCTGACCTTTATCGGCAGGCCTTGATCGAAAGCGTTGCTGACTACGATGAATCGATCATGGAGAAGTACCTCGGGGGTGAAGAGCCGTCGGTTGCCGAGCTCAGGGCGGCCATCCGGAAAGGCGCCATCGGCCTCAAGATCCTCCCGGTTCTGTGCGGTGCGAGTTTTAAAAACAAGGGCGTCCAGCCCTTGTTGGATGCAGTGGTCGATTTTCTTCCTTCTCCGCTGGATCTGCCCCCTCTGGTGGCGCACCATCCGACCGACGAAACCAAGGAGATCCTCTGTTCTCCGGATCCGAGTGAGCCATTCGCAGCGCTCGCTTTCAAGATCATGACCGATCCATTTGTCGGTCAGCTCACCTACATCCGGGTCTATTCCGGCAAGCTCGAAGCGGGTCAAGTCTTCTGGAACACGAATAAAGGAAAGCGTGAACGCGCCAATCGACTGCTCCGGATGCACGCCAACAAGTCCGAAGAGGTGAGTGAAATCACGGCCGGGAACATTTGTGCCATTGTGGGCCTGAAACTTGCCACCACCGGGGACACATTTTGTTCAGAAGGCAGGCAATTGTTGCTGGAAAAGATCGAATTCCCCGAGCCTGTGATTTCCGTCGCCATCGAGCCGAAAACCAAGGCGGATCAGGAGAAACTCGGCCAGGCCCTTCAGCGGCTCACCGTTGAGGATCCTTCGTTCCGTGTTTTTCAGAGCGAGGATACAGCACAAACCCTGATCAGCGGGATGGGGGAATTGCACCTCGAGATCATCGTCGATCGTTTGAAGAGGGAGTTCAAGGTCGAGGCCAATGTCGGAAATCCTCAGGTTTCCTACCGTGAAACCATTCTCGGTCAGGCCGAGGGCGAGGGTCGCTTTGTCCGGCAGGGTGAGGGGGTCAAGGGGCAGTACGGACACTGCCTGGTGCGATTGAAGTCAGCAGAGCGGGGTAAAGGGTTCTCCTTTGCCAATCGGGCACCCGAATCGCAAATTCCCAAGCATTTTGTTCAGGCTGTGGAGCAGGGCATCAAGGAGGCGATGTCGGGCGGTGTTTTGGCGGGCTACCCGGCGGTCGATGTCGAGGCGACTCTTCTCGGAGGTTCTTTCAGTGAGACGGATTCTTCCGAGATGGCCTTCAAGGTCGCTGCGGCCATGTCATTCAAGGATGCTGCCTCCCGGGCCCAGCCGACCATACTCGAGCCTCACATGAAGTGCGAAGTGGTCTGTCCTCAGGATTACATGGGGGCTGTGATCGGGGATCTGAACGCCAGGGGCGGGAAGATTCAAGGAATGACAGCCAGGGCCGACCTTCAGGTGATCGACGCCGAGGTTCCCTTGGCGAGAATGTTCGGTTATTCCACAGTGTTACGCTCTTCCTCCCAGGGGCGAGCCACCTTTTCCATGCAGTTTTCGCATTATTCCCCCGTTTCATCCCAGGTGCTGGAGGAGATCAAGCAGAAGGCGGGCATTCTGCCGTCCCGCCCCGTGGATTCGGGTGCTCAAGGGGTTTGAGGGGAAAACGCGGACTTTCCGTAGTTTTCCCTTGTGCTCCGTGACCGTTTGGGGTAATCGTACCAACTTGTCGATCCAAATTTTGGCTCTGCTGCTACAGTTCGCGGGCTGTCTCGGTCCAACGGCACTCAACATGAGTTGCCATTCCTGACGAAGGAAAACCGAGGCGAAGCACGGCCGGTCCCGGAAACGGGTTCCCGGAAAATGTGGCGAAATCCAGACACCGGGTGTTTTGCGAAGGCAAAAGGCCCCTGGGTTTCAGTCACCGCGAATGATGAGAGCGATATTCGGTCGTTAAAAAAAGAAGAAATGAATTTTGCGCTCCTTGAGTAAGGAGGGTCCGGCCCCCGGTGTAGGGTCGGTTCTCCCGGAAGAGGACGACGAAAGAAGGAATGTTATGGCAGTTGCTGAACACAAAATCCGGATCAAGCTGAAAGCGTTTGATCACCGCGTTCTGGACAAGTCCGTATGGGAAATCGTGAATACCGCCAAGAGAACCGGCGCCGTCGTTCGCGGACCGATCCCTCTCCCTACGGTCATCAACAAGTATACCGTTCTTCGCTCTCCTCACGTTGACAAGAAATCCCGTGAGCAGTTCGAAGTGCGCACTCACAAGCGTCTTCTGGACATTGTCGAGCCCACCCAACAGACGATCGATTCGCTCATGAAGCTTGATCTTTCTGCCGGCGTGGATGTGGAGATTAAATCGTAAATCGTGGAGTCGGCACTCGCCGGTGAAACGGCGAGGATGAGACGGTCTCCTGTCGGCTTGATGCCGGCATAACAAAGGTGAGGTTATGGAACAAAACACTGAAACTCAAGCGACTGCAAACACTGCAACGCTCTCCGGTCGTGGCGGGATTCTCGGCGTCAAAACCGGAATGACCCAGGTCTACTCCGAAGACGGCCGCGCACTTGCGGTCACGGTTGTGGAAATCAAGAAAAACACGATCACCCAGGTGAAGAAGTCCGACAAACACGGCTATTCGGCTGTACAGGTCGGATTCCTTCCCAAGAAAGAAAACCGCGTGAACTCGGCTGAAAAAGGCCACTTCAAGAAGTCCGGTCAGCCCGGTTTCTATCACGCCCAGGAGTTCCGCACCGCGGACGACCAGGCGCTTGCTTCTTTCTCCGAAGGTCAGGAGCTGACCGCGGAATTCCTGAAGGCAGGCGACCTGATTGATGTCAGCGCTGTCAGCAAGGGCAAGGGTTTCCAGGGTGTGATGAAGCGTTATCACTATGCTGGGGGCTTCAAGTCTCACGGTGCTTCCGTTTCTCACCGTCAGATCGGTTCAATCGGTAACCGCGCCGATCCGGGTAAAGTGTTCAAAGGCAAGAAAATGCCTGGTCACATGGGGCACAAGAAGGTTTCCATTCTGAACCTGAAAGTGGTCCGCGTGGATCTTGAAAAAGGAATCGTCCTGGTGCACGGCAGTGTTCCGGGCCCCATCAGCGGCATCGTCACGATCCGCAAAGCAGTAAAGGCTGAGGTGTAAGATGCCAGCATTGGAACTGTTCAATCAGAAAAAAGAAAAAGTAGGCTCGATCAACTTGAGTGATGCCGTGTTCGGCACCGAAGTGAATCGCGCTCTCGTTCACCAGGTGATCAAAGCCCAGTTGGCTGATCGTCGTCAAGGCACTGCCAAGACCAAGACCAAGTCTGAGGTCCGTGGTGGTGGCCGCAAGCCGTTCAAGCAAAAAGGCACCGGTAACGCACGTCAGGGTTCTACCCGTTCTCCTCTCATGGTGGGTGGCGGTCAGAACTTCGGCCCCCAGCCTCGCTCTTATGCCGAGCGCACTCCCAAGGAAATGGTCCGTGGAGCTCTTCGCTCTGCGCTGTCCGATCGGGTGAAGGCTGCTCGCGTGATCGTTCTCGATAAGTTGACGTTCGCAGCTCCTAAGACTGCGGATGCCCAGAAGGTCCTCAAAGAAACCTTCAAGCTCGAGAACGCTTTGATTGTTGCAATGGCGGATCAGAACACCGAGTTGTCCGTTCGTAACTTGAAGGGCGTCCGCCTGCTCAAGACCGAAGGACTCAATGTGTACGACATCGTGAAGTATGACTGGTTGGTCATGACTCAGGATGCGGTGAAGGCGATCGAAACCCGCCTCGGAACGGAGAACTAAGATGCAAGACAAAATCTTCAATGTCATCAAGCGCCCCGTGATCAGCGAAAAGAGCACCGCTCTGGCTGAGGTGGCAAACCGCTACGTTTTCGAAGTGGAAGCGTCTGCGACCAAGCCCGAGATCAAGAATGCTGTCGAGCAGCTGTTCAAGGTCAAGGTGAAGGTTGTCAACACCCTCATGATGCACGGAAAAAACAAGCGTTCCGGACGTTTCGAATTCAAACGCTCCAACTGGAAAAAAGCGATCATCACCCTGGCTCCGGGCCAGAAGATCGAACTGTTCCAGGTGAAACAGTAATTGAGAGGATCCAGGTAAGTTTATGGCAGTCAAAACATTCAAGCCTACGACCCCAGCTCTCCGGTTCAAGTCCACGCCCGATTTCTCGGTGCTGACCAAGACCTCCGAGCTCCCCAGCCGCCCGAACAGCCTTCGTAAGTTCAAGACGAAGTCCGGTGGCCGTAACGTCTACGGACGTATCACGGTCCAGCAAATCGGTGGTGGACACAAGCAACACTACCGTCTGATCGACTTCAAGCGTGACAAAGACGGCGTTCCAGGAACCGTGGCCTCCCTCGAGTACGATCCGAACCGTACCGCATGGATCGCTCTGGTGTTCTACAAAGACGGCGACAAGCGTTTTATCATCGCTCCGGAAGGGCTGAAGGTCGGTGACCAGGTTCTTGCGAGCAACAAAGCCGACATCAAGCCGGGGAACAACCTCCAGGTCACGTTCATTCCGGTCGGTACCTTCATTCACAATATCGAAGTGGAACCGGGCAAGGGCGGGCGCCTCGCGCGTTCTGCCGGAAGCTACGGCCAGTTGATGGCGAAAGAAGGCGATTACGCCCAGATCCGTATGCCGAGCGGTGAGATCCGCCTGGTGCATGTGAACTGCCGCGCCTCGATCGGCCAGGTTTCCAATCTGGAACACGAGAACGTCAAGATCGGTAAAGCCGGTCGCTCCCGCTGGATGGGGATCCGTCCGACGGTTCGCGGCGTGGCCAAGAACCCGGTCGATCACCCGATGGGTGGTGGTGAAGGTAAGAGCTCCGGTGGACGTCATCCGACGACTCCTTGGGGTAAACCGACCAAAGGCTATAAAACCCGTAAGAACAAGCGTACCGACGTATTCATCGTCAAACGCGCTTAATTGAGGAGATTCTGAAATGGCAAGATCACTGAAAAAAGGTCCCTTCTGCGATGACCACCTCCTGAACAAAGTGGTGGCGGCCAAGGCTGCCAACGACAAGAAGGTGATCAAAACCTGGTCCCGTCGTTCCACGGTTCTTCCTGATTTCGTCGGGTTGACCCTGGCTGTTCACAACGGACGTAAGTTCGTCCCTGTGTTCGTGACGGAAAACATGGTCGGACACAAGTTGGGCGAGTTCGCTCTGACCCGTACCTTCCACGGCCACACCCCTGGCGACAAAAAGGCTTCAGAAGCCGCCGCAGGCAAATAACCGGGATTTGAGGAGATTTGACAATGGAAACAATGGCACTTTTGAAAAATATCCGGGTCACTCCCCGTAAACTCGGCCTTCTGGCCGATGAAGTCCGGGGCAAGCCCGTGGCGCAAGCCATGAACTACCTTGCTCTTTCTTCCCGTCGCCGGGTGGCGGCTCTCGTGGCAGGCGTGCTGAAGAGCGCGGTCGCCAATGCCGAGCAAAAGGGTGGAATGGATCTCGATCGTTTGGTCGTGAGCAAAATCCTGGTCATGAAGGGGCCGACCCTGAAGCGGTTCAAGAGCCGTGCGAAAGGCTCCGCAAGCCGGATCCTCAAGTACTCCAGTCACCTGCAGGTGTTCGTGGCGGAAGCGGCTCCGAAAAAAGGAAAGAAATAAGGAAACAAAGAAACCTGGCGGTTTTTTGGAACATAGTGTAAAAAGAGCCGCCACTAGCTAAGGAAAGAGAACCATGGGTCAAAAGGTACATCCGATTGGATTTCGACTGGGCGTCACCAAAACTTGGGAAAGCCGTTGGTACGCGAAGAAGGACTACGCAAAGCTTCTGCATGAAGACCTCAAGCTCCGCAAGGAACTGAAGAAGAAGCTTTACGCTGCCGGCATCGCCAAGATCGAGATCGAGCGCGCCGCTAACAAAGTAAAAATCAACGTTCACACCGCCCGTCCGGGCATCGTGATCGGCAAGAAAGGCGCTGGCGTCGACCAGCTCCGTGCCGAGATCCAGAAGTTCTCCTCCAGTGAGATCCTTCTGAACATCATCGAAGTGAAAAACGCCGAAGCGAATGCTCAGCTGATCGCAGAGAACGTGGCAGCCCAGCTCGAAAAGCGGGTCGCTTTCCGTCGCGCGATGAAGAAGTGCATGACCGCCGCCTTCAAGCAAGGCGTGAAAGGTATCAAGATCCGCGTGGCCGGACGTCTCGGTGGAGCCGAGATCTCCCGCGCCGAGTGGTACAGCGAGGACAGCGTCCCTCTGCACACTCTCCGCGCGAACATCGATTACGGAACGGCTGAAGGCTACACCGTATACGGAATCATCGGGGTGAAGGTGTGGGTGTACCACGGAGAAACCCAGACCCTGAAGCGCCAGGCTGCGAACGAGGCGAAAGCCCTTCAAGCCGGCGGTAACACAGCTAACTGATCAAGGGAGTGGATAAGACATGTTGACCCCTAAAAGAGTGAAGTGGAGAAAACAAGCCAAGGGCAAGATGCGCGGACGTGCGGAAGCAGGATCCGGCGGAATGCTCTTCTTCGGTGAATTCGGACTGCAGGCCGCTGAGTGCGGTCGTATTTCGGCCAAGCAGCTGGAAGCCGCACGGGTTGCGATGACCCGTCACGTGAAGCGCGGTGGGAACATCTGGGTACGGATTTTCCCGCACAAGCCGATCACCAAGAAGCCTGCTGAGACCCGGATGGGTTCCGGTAAAGGTGGTGTCGAAGAGTGGGCAGCCGTGATCAAGCCCGGCCGCATCATTTTCGAGATGGCCGGCATCCCCCAGAACGAGGCTTTCGAAGCCCTCCGTCTGGCAGCCCACAAGCTTCCATTGAAGTTCAAGCTGATCAATAAGGAAATCGAGTCCAAGGCCGTTGCTGCACGCACTGCCAAGTCGACTCAGAAGAAAGCCGCAACCGCGGCTGCTGCGAAGTAAGGAGCGGCGTCATGGCTAAGAAGAAATTGGAATCGCTCAAAAATCTTTCCGTGAAGGAGATGAACCAGAAGATCCTCGAGGGTCGTAAGGTGATCTTCGAATCAAAGATCAAGCTGGCCACCGGCCAACTCGAGAACACCGCCTTGCTGTGGAAGACCCGCAAGGAAATCGCCCGCCTCAAGACCTTCTTGACGCAGAAAGCGAAGTGATAGGGGAATTTATGGCAGAAACTAAAGCAAAGAAAGCAGCAAAAGCAGCTCCTCAAGCCAAGGTTGCAGAAGCGACTGAGGCGAAGGGACTTCACCGCCGGGTTCTGGTCGGTATCGTGACCAGCAGCAAGATGCAGAAGACCTGCGTGGTTCGCGTTGAGCGCCAGGTTCGCGACGGCATGTACGGCAAGTACCTGACCAAGGCTAATAAGTTCAAGGCACACGACGAAGAAAACCGCGCCAAAGAGGGCGATCTGGTGGCTATCGTCGAGTCCCGCCCCCTGTCCAAGGACAAGCGTTGGGCACTTCAGAAAATCATCCGTTCGGCATCCTCCGAGATGCTGACCAAGGCTTAAGGAAGGTTGAGGGAGATTTCTCATGATCCAGATGCAAACGCGACTCGATGTCGCAGACAATTCCGGTGCACGTTCTGTAATGTGTATCAAGGTTCTCGGCGGAAGCCGTCGCAAGTACGCCACGATCGGTGACATCATCGTCGTGTCCGTGAAGGATGCCAGCCCGAACTCCAAGGTCAAGAAAGGCGACATCATGAAAGCCGTGATCGTCCGGACTGCCAAGGAGATCAACCGCAAAGACGGTAGCTACATCCGTTTCGACAAGAATTCGGCTGTTTTGATCAACAACAACAATGAACCGGTCGGAACCCGTATTTTCGGGCCGGTTGCGCGGGAACTCCGGGCGAAGAACTTCATGAAGATCATCTCCCTGGCCCCTGAAGTGATTTGAGGCGTTTATGACAAAACTGTTCATCAGAAAGAACGATCTCGTGGCAGTGACCGCGGGTAAGGACAAGGGCAAACAAGGCAAGGTTCTGAAGGTTGACTCCAAAACCATGCGCCTCGTGGTTGAGGGCGTGAACATGATCAAGCGTCATGTGAAGCCGACTCAAACCAACCCCCAGGGTGGCATCGTACAAAAAGAAGCGTCGATCGCTTACTCCAACGTCATGTTGGTGAGCCCGACTACCAAGAAGCCCATGCGCGCTTCCAAGTTCAAGCGCGGTATGAAAGGCGAGCTGATCGAAAAGACAGCCGCCAAGAAGTGATCCGGAGGATTGAATCGTGGCAGACGTAAAAGATACTGAAAAGAAGAAAGAAGCCAAGCCAGCGGCCGCCCCCAAGGCGTCCGGAGGCAAGCGCGAAAAAGCCGCTCTGGCCAATGCTGTAAAGATCACCCCCGCCGGTGAGCTCAAGGTTTCTCCTGCGGGCCCGGTCCGGATGCAAGAGCACTACGAAAAGACCGTGTCTCCTGCGCTGATGAAGCAGTTCAATTACAAGAGCTCCATGCAGGTTCCCCGTATCGAGAAGATCGTGGTGAACTGCGCCGTGAAGGAAGCCGTCGGTAACCCCAAGGTTCTCGACAGCACCATGAACGAGATCATGGCGATCACCGGTCAGAAGCCGGTCATGACCCGCGCCAAGAAAGCCATCGCGGCCTTCAAGGTCCGTAAGGGTAACGCGGTCGCCGTAGCTGTGACTCTGCGCCGCGCGCGGATGTATGAATTTTTCGATCGCTTGGTGAGCATTGCGCTCCCCCGGGTTCGCGATTTCAAAGGGATCAGCCCCAAGTCCTTCGATGGACGCGGGAATTACTCCCTTGGCGTGAAAGAACAGATCATTTTCCCTGAGATCAACTACGATCTGGTCGACGCCATCCGCGGGATGACGATCACCATCGTGACCACTGCAAAGAACAACGAACAAGCGCGGGCGCTCCTCACTGAGATGGGCATGCCCTTCCGCAAGTAAAAGGAGATCGAGTCTTGGCTAAGAAATGTAAACTCGTAAAAATGAACATGACCCCGAAGTTCAAGTCGCGGCAAAAGAACCGTTGCCCGCTGTGCGGCCGCTCCAAGGCCTACATGCGCAAGTTCAATATGTGCCGTCTGTGCTTCAGAGGTCTTGCGCTCAAGGGACTTCTCCCGGGCGTGACCAAATCCAGTTGGTAAGAGGTAATAGAATATGAGTATGACTGATCCAGTAGCAGATTTGCTGACCCGCATCCGGAACGCCAGCGCCGAGAAGCACGAGAAAGTGGAAATCCCCGCTTCCCGTCTGAAGGCCAACATCGTTCGCGTCCTCAAGGAAGAAGGCTTCATCAAGAACTTCCGCCTGATCAAGGACGACAACGGTCACGTCACGATCAAAGTGTATTTGAAATACGACGAAGCCGGCGAAAGCGTGATCCGCGGAATCCGGCGCGTGAGCAAGCCCGGTGTGCGCAAGTACGCCGGCGTGGGCTCCATCCCGAAGGTGCTTGGCGGAGTGGGGATTTCGATCCTTTCCACTTCCAAGGGCATCCTGGCAACCCAGAAAGCCGCCCAGAACAAAGTGGGTGGCGAGATCCTTTGCGAGGTTTGGTGATTTATGTCACGCGTAGGTAAAGCTCCCGTAAAAATCGCTCAAGGTGTGAAAATCGACCTCAAGGGTCGTTTGATCAAAGTTGAAGGCCCGAAAGGCAAGCTCAGCTTTGAACTTCCTGAAGGTGTGAATGTCACCGTGGAAGGACAAGAACTGAAAGTCGCCCGCGGTGACGCGCTCAATGCAGGCGCACTCCAGGGTGTCGTCCGGACCCAGATCCACAATATGGTGACCGGTGTCTCCCAGGGTTTCACCAAAGAACTCGACATCGTGGGCGTCGGCTATCGTGCCTCGACCAAGGGCAACGTTCTTTCCATGACCGTGGGTTACTCCCACCCCGTGGATTTCAAACTTCCCGAAGGGATCCAGGCCAAGGTTGAGAACAACACCCACGTGGTCCTCACCGGCTGCGACAAGATGCTGATCGGTCTCACGGCTGACAAAATCCGGGGCGTGAAGCCACCTGAACCCTATCAGGGCAAGGGCATCCGCTACACCAATGAACACATCATCCGCAAGGCAGGTAAGGCCGCCGCGGGTGCCAAGTAATAGAGGTTCAAATGGCAACTAAAATCGGTAAGAAAACCAGTCAAAAACAAGTGATCCGCTTCAAACACAAGAAGCGCATCCGTTCGAAGATCGCGGGCACGGCCGAGAGGCCACGTCTCGTGGTGTTTCGCTCCAATGCGAACATGTACGCTCAGCTGATCGACGACACCAAGTCGCACACCATCGTTGCCGCATCCACCATGGAGAAGGAACTCTCCAAGTCGGGTGCGAACGTCGAAGGCGCAAAGGCTGTCGGACAACTGATCGCCAAGCGGGCCATGGCCAAAGGCGTGAAGGACGTGGTGTTCGATCGCGGTGGTTATCTCTTTCACGGCAAAATCAAGGCTCTTGCGGATGCAGCCCGCGAAGCTGGACTGAACTTCTAATCCCCGAGAGGACTTGAAAATGGCAATCGGATACAACGACAAAGCAGAAGATACCGAATTCGAAGACAAGGTGATCCACATCAACCGGTGTGCGAAAGTGGTGAAGGGCGGACGCCGTTTCAGTTTCGCAGCCATCGTCGTGGTCGGTAACAAAAAGGGTCAGGTCGGCGTCGGTCTCGGTAAAGCAACCGAAGTTCCAGAAGCGATCAAGAAGGCCGGTAAGCGTGCCCGCAAGGCACTCGTCACCGTGCCTCTGCATGGAACGACCATTCCTCATGAGATCACCGGTGCATTCGGCGCCAGTTCGGTTCTCATGAAACCGGCTCCGGAAGGATCCGGCGTGATCGCGAGTTCAGCAGTTCGTGCGATTCTCGAGGCGGCAGGTGTGAAGAACATCCTGACGAAGTCCCTGAGACGCGACAACCCTCACAATATCGTCCGTGCGACTTTCGACGCGCTGAAGGGGCTTCGCAGCCTCTCTGACATCGCCAAGTCCCGCGGAAAGACCGTGAGCGATCTCCAATCTTGATCTGAAAAGAGGACGTTATGGCTAAAGATTCCAAGAATAATACGATCGTGATCCGCCTCAAAAAGGGCCGGATTTCATGCAATCCTAACCAGAGAGCGTGCCTGAAAGGGCTCGGCCTCAAGAAGCGTCACCAAGAAATGACGCTCGAAAACACCCCGGCGGTCCGTGGGATGGTGAAGAAAGTGATCCATCTGCTCGAGATCGTAGCGGACAATTGATCGGAGTAGACCATGTTGAAATTGAACACTCTCAAGCCTCAGGCAGGATCCACCAGTCAGCGTAAGCGTCTGGGTCGCGGTTCCGGTTCCGGTCTCGGACCGACAGCCGGTAAAGGGGACAAGGGTCAGCTCCAGCGCTCCGGCGGGACCTCCCGTCCGGGCTTCGAAGGCGGCCAGACTCCTTTGTACCGTCGTCTTCCTAAGCGCGGCTTCACCAACATTCATGCACGCAATCATGCTGTTCTGAACTTGGCTGATATTGAAGCCAAGGTTCCTTCCGAATTGAAGGAACTGAACCTGAAGGTCGTGATCGAGCTCGGTCTGGCCAAGAAGAACGCCGACCGTCTTGTCGTTCTCGGCAACGGAAACCTGACCCGGAGTTTCAAAATCCAGGCGCACCGCGTTTCCGAGTCTGCTGCGAAGAAGATCTCCGCAGCCGGCGGTTCGATCGAGATTGTCAAGGTTCAGTGATCCGCGGTTCGCGGAAAACGGGATTTGATCGAAGGGTACGGCATCGGGCGGAAGCGCCGTTGCCGTACCTTTTGTTGTTTGAAGTTGGACACTTCGGCGTTAGGATTTCTTAAAATCCATCACCATCAAGGGGCATCACATGGCAGGGGCACAAGGCTTAGTCAAGATTCCGGAATTGCGGAAAAAAATCATTTTCACTCTGGTGGTACTCGCCATCTACAGGATCGGGGTGCACATCCCCACTCCGGGTGTCGATGGGGCGGCTCTCCAAGCGGCTTTCGCCAGCATGCAAGGGACCATCTTCGGTTGGTTCAACCTGTTCAGCGGGGGGGCGCTCGAGCGCTTCTCGATTTTCGCTCTCGGGATCATGCCTTACATTTCCAGCTCCATCATTTTCCAGTTGTTGACGGTGATGGTGCCTTACCTGGGTGATTTGCAAAAAGAGGGCGATCAAGGCCGTAAGAAAATCACCCAGTACACCCGCTATGGAACAGTGGTCCTGTGCTTCATTCAGGGGTTCGGGATTGCCTCAACCCTGCAGGCCTACAGCAATCCTCCCGTTGTGCTGGATCCGGGCTTCACCTTCAAGTTGATGACCACGATCACCCTCACCGGCGGAACCATGTTTCTGGTTTGGTTGGGTGAGCAGATTTCCGAACGGGGCATCGGAAACGGGACTTCGATGATCATTTTTGCAGGGATTGCGGCCCGTATTCCGGATGGGATCGGTTCAGCTTTCTCGCTCGTCAGGACGGGTGAATTGAGCATGGCTAAGCTCCTCGTGGTCGGAGCGCTCATTCTGGCCACTTTTTTCACCATCATTTTTGTAGAGCGTGCGTCCCGCCGGATTCCCGTTCATTATGCCAAGCGTGTGGTGGGACGGAAGATTTACGGCGGGCAGAACACCCACATTCCCCTCAAGCTCAATACTTCAGGGGTGATCCCCCCGATTTTCGCTTCGTCCCTGCTGATGTTCCCTGCGACCATCGGAACTTTTGTGACAGCGGGTTTGGTTCAAACCGTGGCAGGTTGGTTGTCACCCGGTGGCTGGCTTTACGAAGTGCTTTTTGTCGGGCTGATCTTTTTCTTCGCGTACTTTTACACCGCGGTGGTGTTCAAGACCGAAGACGTCGCCGAGAATCTCAAAAAATACGGTGGTTTCATTCCGGGTATCCGTCCCGGTGAGAATACCGTCCGTTACATCGATTATGTCCTGACCCGTCTGACTCTCGGGGGTGCTGTGTACATTTCCCTGATCTGCGTGCTTCCGACCCTGATGTCCCAGACGCTCAAGGTTCCGTTTTATTTCGGTGGAACCTCTGTTCTGATTCTGGTCGGTGTCGCGTTGGATACAGTGGCGCAGATCGAGACCTTCATGCTTTCCCGCAACTATGAGGGGTTCATGAAGCACGCCCGGGTGAAGGGCAGAGCGGCCTACACATGAACATCCTGTTCATCGGGCCTCCCGGTTCCGGGAAAGGGACTCAATCGAAGCGTCTCCAGGATCGGTTCGGTCTCGTGCACCTGAGCACCGGTGACATGTTCCGCGAGGCCATTGCCCGCCAGACTCCGGTCGGGATGAAGGCGAAGGGTTTCATGGATCGTGGCGAATACGTGCCCGATTCTGTGGTGATCGATTTGATCAGGGATCGTCTTTCGGCCCCCGATTGCAAACGTGGATTCATCTTGGATGGTTTCCCGCGCACCGAGCCCCAGGCTGAGGCGCTGGATGGCCTGCTTTCCGGTATGGGGCTCAAGCTGGATGCCATTTTTCAATTCGATATCGCCAAGCAGGTCCTCGTCGAGCGCCTCTCCAGCCGGCGCGTTTGTCGGACCTGCAACCAGACGGTGAGTCTCGACCAGGTGAAACAGGCTATCGAAAAGTGTCAGAACAGCACCCCGAACACCTGTGATTTTTATCAACGGTCGGACGACGCACCCGAAGTGGTGGGGCGTCGGATCGAGGTTTATGAGACGCAGACGGCTCCGATTGTCGGCTTTTACTCACGGAAGCCCGGGTTTCTCAAGGTGGATGCCGATCAGAATCAGGACACTGTGTACGGGATTCTCGAGCGCGCGCTCGGGCCGGTCTGAGCTCGGGGGTCGATGTGGTACTGATCAAGTCACCTTCGGAATTGGAGAAAATGAGGCGGGCCGGCTCGGTGGTCGCACAGATCCTGCTCGAGATTTCGGATCTCGTGAAGCCCGGGGCCACCACGGCCGATCTCGACCTTTTTGCCCAGACCCGGACCAAGGAGCTCGGGGCCAAGCCGGCGTTCAAGGGGTACCACGGGTTCCCTGCCACGCTGTGCGTATCCGTGAACGAGGAAGTGGTGCATGGAATTCCCTCGAAAAAGCGGATTTTGAAGGATGGCGATATCGTCGGAATCGATTTCGGAGTGGTTCTCGACGGGTGGTTCGGGGATTCGGCCAGGACCTTCCCGGTAGGAAAGGTTTCTCATGAAGCGGAAAAGCTTCTTGAAATCACTGAGAAAAGCCTCTACCTCGGGATCGAGCAGGCCAGACCGGGGAATCATTTGTTCGATATCGGATACGCAGTACAGAATTTTGTTGAGTCCCACGGGTACAGCGTGGTACGAGAATTTGTTGGACATGGCATAGGCAAGAGTCTCCACGAGGATCCGCAGGTCCCGAATTTCGGGATCCGGGGCAAGGGGATGCTTTTGAAGCCCGGCATGGTGCTCGCGATCGAGCCCATGATCAATGCGGGTAAGCCGGAAGTCCGGGTCCTGTCGGACGGCTGGACGGCGGTTACCGTGGATAAGGCGCTGTCGGCTCATTTCGAGCACACAGTGGCCATCACGGAACAAGGGCCAGAGATTTTAACAAGGGTTTAGGGAGCCTGAATGAGCGAAAAAGAAGGTGCGATCCAGATGGAGGGAGTTGTTGTCGAGCCACTGCCGAACGCGATGTTCAAGGTGAAGCTCGAGAACGGCCATCAGGTTCTCGCTCATATTTCCGGAAAGATGAGGATGTTTTACATCAAGATTCTT
This sequence comes from Bdellovibrionales bacterium, assembly GCA_947462765.1. GTDB lineage: Bacteria > Bdellovibrionota > UBA1018 > UBA1018 > CAIMNF01 > CAIMNF01. The sequence continues at coordinate 6,433 of CANHQK010000026.1, read as the reverse complement.
CCCGGTGACAAGGTGACCGTAGAGCTTTCCCCGTACGATTTAACCCGGGGAAGAATCACTTACCGGGCAAAGTGACCGGTAAAGATCAAGTGCGCCAAGAAGCGCGAGGAGTAGTCCATGAAAGTCAGAGCGTCTGTTAAGAAAATTTGCATGAAATGCAAGGTGGTCCGCCGCAAGGGCGTCGTCCGCATCATCTGTGAAAACCCCCGCCATAAGCAGCGTCAGGGATAATTGAATCCGGTTGTGCCGGAATCGGGATTTTCAGGCTTGACTTACGGGTCGCGTCTGATTATGACATCCGTTTCCAACCACGCACATCCGCCATCTCCATTTACGAAAGGGAAAACCAGTGGCACGTATAGCAGGAATCGACTTGCCTAAAAACAAGCGCGCGGAAATCGGTCTGACTTACATTCTCGGAATCGGTCGTTCGACCGCCAAGAAGATGCTTGAAGCATCCAAGATCGACCTCAATAAAAAAATTGAAGAACTGACCGAAGCCGAAGTGGCCAAGATCCGTGAATTCATTGACAAGAGCCTCAAAGTCGAGGGCGATCTTCGTCGTGATACCAGCATGAACATCAAGCGTCTGGTGGATCTCGGTTGCTACCGTGGTGTCCGTCACAAAAAAGGCCTGCCGGTTCACGGGCAGCGCACGCACTCCAATGCCCGCACCCGTAAAGGACCTGCTGTGGCGATCGCCGGCAAGAAGTCCGTTAAGGCGATGAAATAAGGATTGAGACAAGGAAACAATCGACATGAGCGAGAATAAGACTGTGAAGACAGAAGCAGCGACCGAGGAAAGCTCGGAAGCGAAAAAAGTGGTGAAGACGACCAGTTCTTCTAAGAAGGGCGTATCCACCGGGAAAGCGTTCATTCTTTCCACTTTCAACAACACCATCATCACGCTGACCGACCAGATGGGTAATGCCATTTCTTGGTCCAGTGCGGGTCACAAGGGCTTCCGGGGTTCCCGGAAGAACACCCCTTTCGCCGCGCAGGTGGCAGCCGAGGAAGCAGCCCGTAAGGCGTACGACCTCGGGCTTCGTAGCGTGAGCGTTTACGTGAGCGGCCCCGGTGCCGGTCGCGAATCCGCTCTCCGCGCGATGTCTCTGGCGGGTTTGAGGGTTACTTACATCGAGGATACGACTCCGATTCCACACAACGGCTGTCGTCCTCCGAAGCGTAGAAGGGTTTAAGGGAGATTATCATGGCACGTTACAGTGGTGCAGTTTGTCGTTTTTGTCGTCGTGAAAACCAAAAGCTCTTCTTGAAGGGCGATCGTTGTTTCACTGAGAAATGCTCTTTTGAGCGTCGTTCTTATCCGCCAGGGCAGCACGGCCAGGGCCGGATCAAGTTCTCCGAGTTCGGACTCCAGCTTCGTGAGAAGCAGAAGGTCCGTCGGATGTACGGATTGCTCGAGAAGCAGTTCCGTAACCTCTTTGCCAAGGCGGATCGCCTTCGCGGGATCACCGGTGAGAACTTCCTGAACATGCTCGAGCGCAGGCTCGACAACGTCGTGTTCCGCGCCGGTTTCGCGAACAGTCGTGCAGAAGCACGCCAGTTCGTCCGTCACGGGCATTTCCTCGTGAACGGCAAGCGCGTGAACATTCCGTCCCTCCAGATCCAAAAAGGTGACGAGATCCTGATTCGCGATAAGAGCCACAACCTGGTTCAGATCAAGTCGGCCATCGAAGCATCCAAGCGCCGTGAGATCCCCCAGTGGTTGGAAGTCAGCATCGGCGATTTCAAAGCCAAGGTGCGCGACCTTCCTGCACGCGATGATATCACCGCTCCGATCGAAGAGCGCCTGATCGTCGAATTGTACTCCAAGTGATTTGAGCGGGTCTCGGTGGGCGCTGATCCACCGGGACCCCTTACTCTTTTATTTAATTTTTTCAAAACCCGGAACGAGCTGGAGAGTCTAGAATATGATCGAAAAAAATTGGAGAGACCTGATTAAGCCGAAAGCCCTCGACGTGGACAAGGAGTCTTTGACGACCGCATACGGGAAGTTCATTGCCCGTCCCCTCGAGCGTGGCTTCGGACTGACCCTCGGGAACTCCCTCCGTCGTGTGTTGCTGTCCTCCCTGCAGGGAGCCGCTATCACTGCTATCAAGATCGACGGAGTGGTGCATGAGTTCTCGACTCTCGAAGGCGTCCGTGAAGACGTGGTCGAGATCATCTTGAACCTGAAAGAGGTTCGTTTCAAACTCCACACCGACAAGACCACTGTCACCATCAATTTCCAGGGTCCGGGAGAAGTGTTCGCCAAGGACATCATCTGTTCTGACCAGGTGGAAGTGATGAACAAGGACCAGAAGATCGCAACCGTGGAAGGCAAAGTCAGCTTCAAGGCTGAGCTCCGGGTTGAGATGGGTCGTGGATACCGCCAGGCTGAAATCAACAAGACCGCGGATCTGCCTGTCGGCTGGATCCCTCTCGACAGCTTTTTCTCCCCTGTTCGTCGGGTGAATTATAACGTGACCCAGAGCCGGGTCGGTCAGCGTACCGATTACGACAAGCTCACGCTCGAGCTGTGGACCGATGGTTCTGTAAAGCCGGATGATGCTGTGGCCCTCGGATCGAAGATCCTGAAGGATCAGCTTTCGGTTTTCCTGAACTTCGAGGAGGAGCCTGAAGCGGTTGCCGAGATCCTGACTGAAAAGGGAGCTCAGTTCAACCCGAACCTCTACCGCTCGGTGGAAGAGCTCGAGTTGTCCGTCCGTTCGGCCAACTGTCTTCAAAACGCCAATATCCGTTATATTTACGAACTGGTGCAGAAGACCGAAGCCGAAATGCTCAAGACCAAGAACTTCGGACGTAAGTCCCTGAACGAGATTAAAGAGATCCTCGGTGAGATGGGGCTCGGTCTGGGAATGAAGCTGGATGGATTCGTCGCTCCGGCACAAGGGGCCCGTCCGGCTGTTGAAGCGGATGCCGGTCTCGGAGATTCCGACATGGCGTTTGAAGGCGGAGACGAAGATTTCGACGACGACTCTGAAGAGTGATCGTCCAACACAGGAAAAGTGAGATATGAGACACGGAGTAGATGGAAGAAAATTTGGTAGAAACACCTCGCATCGGGTGGCGATGTTGAAGAACCTCGCTAACAATCTGATCAAACAAGAGCAGATTGTGACCACGATCGAGAAGGCTAAGGAGACCCGTCGGGTCGCTGAGCGCCTGATCACCCTCGCCAAGCGCGACACCCTCAACGCACGCCGCCTGGCGTTCGCCCGGACTCGTGATGAAGCCGTGGTGACCAAGTTGTTCGGTGAGCTCACCGAGCGCTACAAGGCTCGCAAGGGCGGTTACACCCGCATTGTGAAGGTCTCCGAGCGTCGCTGGGGAGATGCCGCGAAAATGGCCATGATCGAGCTGGTCGATCATCCTGTCCTGGATCGCAAGAAGAAGGCCAAGGAAGCTCCTGAGGCGACTGCAGAAGGTCAAACCACCGAAGCAGTGAGCACCGATCCGTTCAGCAAGTTCCGTAAGCTGTTCGCAGGATCGAAGAAAGCCACCAAGGCGGCTGCTCCTAAGGCTGAGAAGACTGAAAAGGCGGCAGTGAAGGCTGCGGAGAAGAAAAAAGCTCCTGCCAAGAAGTCGACCAAGAAAGAGGCCTGATCAGGATCCCGTCCTCTCAGAGGGTGGAAATCCAGACAATGACTTGTACATGGGCATCCGGAATTTTCCGGGTGCCCATGTTTCTTTTCTTGTACCAACTCATGTTGACCGAGTTGCCCCCGCCCTGTCGATCGGGCGAGGTCCGGGATTGAAGGTCGTAAACCAGGGATTCGAGCCGGGTCTTGAGAGGAATGAGTTGTCCGACCCCGAGCATGAAATCGAACTGGATCCCCCCGGGCACGGTCAGAGGTTTGATTTGATCGGATGGATAAGACTTCAAGATCTCGAGCACGCCGGACTCGATTTCGTTGGTGGCAGAGCCCGTGAAAGAGAAACGCCAGGTTTCTCCTTCATTCACTTTTGGCTGCTTCCGGGCCGAAGGCTCTTCGCTGCTTGACCGATTGACCGGCATGTCAGATTCGCTGGCGCCGGCTTCGGTCGGTGTTTCAATCGGAGTGCGCGGGGTTTTCGAGGTTCCCTCAGGTGCCGGAGCATCAAGGAGGGAGCTTTCGATCAGGTAGTCGTTGATTCTTCTCTGGATCGAGGTTTCATAACGGTTTCGGATCTCTGGAATGAGCCAGAGGAGGATCATCAGGCCTGACAGGATGAAGCTGGTCTCGATGGTGAATCGCAATCCAACAGGAAGTCCGCGGAAGCTCTCGATCCAACTTCCCCGGCGTCTTACGGAGGGCGGTTGGATTTCCCTGCTAGGCAAGGAAGTATTCCAACTTGAGAGCAGGGTCCCGGTGTCTTCAAGGCGATTCAACAGGGAGCGAACCCTGAATCGGAGGCTCTCTTCCGGACTGCCAAACGCCAGCGAAAGGCTCTTCAGAGGAATCAGGAAGGGCGGTTGGGTCGCAAGAAGCAGGGCTTCCTCGGGATCAAGGGAATACAGTTCGCGTTCCTCGGGGGACAGGGTGGATTGTCGTTCCTCGTCGGAGAGCAGGGACTTCCGCTTTTTCCCCATCGTGAGGGAAAGCTCTCTCAGGGCGCGCAACTCTACCAGGCCCGGATCCTCATTTTTGAGAGCGGGTTTCACCAGCTTGAGTTTGAGCAGGTCGAGACTCTTCCGGCTCATGATCGGACTGAGGTAAAACTCAGCAAATCTCAATAGAGGAGATTCGGCGTTCATCCCGCCATGTTAGCCCGAGTCCGAATCGCCTGTATAGGTCTGAACCAGGATCCGTAGATAATCGGGCATGTCGGTGAGGTCGAAATGGATCCCGAGAAAGGGAAGCCAAACCGGTTGCCTTGGAGTGGTTCTGAGGCGCATGCCCGCCTCTTCAGGAGTGCGCCCCCCTTTTCTCAGGTTGCACGGCCGACACGCACTGACGATGTTTTCCCAGGACTTCGGCCCTCCTTTGACTACGGGAATCACATGATCGAGGGTCAAGCGTTGGGCCCCGGGTTTCTGTCCACAGTACTGACAGGCGTGGTGGTCCCTCAGGAACACATTGTTCCGGTTGAAGCGGACCATGTGCTTGCGTGGATCCGGGGGTAGGTACTTGATCAGGCGGATGACTCGGGGCATCCGGATGGTCATGGTCACAGACCGGATCTCCTGGTCCGAGGACTCGACGATCTCCACTTTACCCGAAAAAAAGAGCTGCAAGGCTTTCTGCCAGGAGATGACCTGCAGGGGTTGGAAAGAGGCGTTCAGGAGAAGAGCCCGACCATCCATTCTTTTTCATGATAAATTGAAAGCCAACCAGGATTCAAGGGGTGCCCCATCATGAAAAGAACGCTCATCGTCACAGGAATCGCCGTCCTTGCCATAGTTTTGACGGTTTTTGTTTTTCAGCGCAATCAATCGGGTCCGGACCTTCAAGTCTGGTCGAAACTCTCCCGGCTCGAAGGGGTCAAGAAGGCGGATTTCGAGGGTCAGCATGTCTTACTTCATTTCTGGGCGAAGTGGTGCGAGCCCTGTGCCGAAGAAATTCCTGGCTTGGTGCGATTTGCTGAGAAGGTCGGTGCTTCGAAAAAGCTCAAGGTCCTCGCGGTGAGTCTCGATCCCAAGCTGGAGGACTCTCTCGAGATCCTGCCTGAAAAAGGGAAGCGCCTGCCCCCTCAGTTCGTGTTGGCGTTGGATGCGGACCATTCTGTGGCCGAGAGCCTGGGCTCCTGGCAATATCCCGAAACCTACTTGGTGGCGCCCGACGGGACGATCCTCGAAAAATGGATCGGTCCCCAGCAATGGCAAAAGCAGGAAATCATAGATTATTTTCTCAGCCGGCTTCCCTGAAACTTCTGCCTAAAGTTTAGGCACGATTTTGACGATCAGATTGACAGCGGAATAGTGCTTGAACCATTCAGAGGTCCATCATGATCAATTGGGAATTCCTGGAAGATCGCCATGTCATTCGTAAACTGAAAGAAATCGTCGGGAGGTTCTTCCATGCGGAAGTGTTCTTCCTGAACGAGAACGGCGTCGTTCAGAACTTCGACCGCTTTGATCGGCAACGCAAGTTTTACAGCCCTCTCTGCTCCGAGCTGCTGACCGAGACCGCGGGGTGCGATTGGGTGCTCCAGCACTTCCAGGAGCTTTCTGACCGGGTTTCGCGCTCGAAAGATGCTTTTCATGTGTTTCCCGGCCCTCTGGGATTCGACAAGGTTTTTGTCGCCCGTTTGGAAGTCGACGGCGAGATGTTCGGTACCGTCATGACCTACGCTTATGTCGATCAGGAGGTAGTGGGCGCTTCCTTGGATGAGGCGGTTCATAAGGTCGCCGAGCGAGGACTGAGTGTTGAAGGATTCCACGAGTGCGTGAAGCGGCTGAAGCCGCTCTCGGCCGAAAAATCGAGTTTCT
>CANHQK010000025.1 GCA_947462765.1 Bdellovibrionales bacterium | reverse complement strand
AGGCACATCCAAAGAATGGATCTCCAGGACTCGCCCCGACAAGTCCATACGCCCGAGCTTCGCCCCTCCGTAGGAACCATCATGGTAAGTCGAGCGAGAGGCCTCTGAAACCGCTAGAAACCAGATCGAGTCTCCATCCAGACAAGCATCGGTGAACCCCCAAGGCGATTGATCAGCACTTAGCCCGAGATCGACCGGCTGAAACTGAAATGAACCCGGGCGATCCGCCAAAAAGTCGCTCTAAGGCAGGTCGAGGATTCCATTGAAACCCTCCTGACCGTTACCCCTTTGGAAAAGACGGATACGGCCATCTGTCACCACCGCACCCTCGAGATTCAGTTCTGGAATTTTCTTCCTGAGCGCCTCGTAAGTCCGACTGAAGCTCAATGGATTCACTTGCTGATTGGAATCCACCAGAACACCACGGTCCCGGAAGGGCGTCGACCCCGATGGCAAACCAAGAATAGTCCTGGCTTCGGGCAGTTCGACCAGTATTTCAATGTCCGGCTTCGTCTTCTTTCGGGCTATTGGATCCTCAGGCAGCTGTCCAGGAAACAGGGGAATCCAAGCCTCGGGGCCCTCCAGGGTCATGGGGATTGAAACCAGGCCCAACTCGTCATCTGCCACGCAAAAGAGCCTATCTCCCTGAATAATCAGTCCACTCGCCGCAGAGAAGCCCTGAAGTTTGAATTGATACACTTCCTCTGTCTGAAGGATGAGTGGTCGCATCCCCTGATTGTGGACTTCCCGGGTGCCAGGAGCAAGGGAACTAGAAAATTACTTGACCCTTTTTGTCGGGAATGTTAATCTGCGCCCCGATGCGGTCTTTTCTTCTGGTCCTGCTGACTCTCACCCTTCCCTTGGCAGCCCGGGCTGGTGTGGCTTTTGAGAACTTCAAACAATTTGTCGAGAGGGCCCGCATTTATTAGAAATCCGACACCAATCGCAAGCAAGACGCGTTCGATGGACCCATCCGATCCGGGATTCTTGTTCGATCTAGCAATCGATGTGCCGATTCCATACATGAGCCCGGCTACCATCGCCGCCAGACGATTCTCACGGAGCTGGGGCATTTCCAGGTAAAAAATCATGAAAAAAATAGTCATTCATTCACCCGGGAATCACGAAAAAATGACTCTTGAAGAGCATCCCGACCTTATTCCCGGACCGGGTGAGGTGGTGGTCAACACCCGTGCCGCTGGAGTCAATTATGCGGACGTTTGTGTACGCTGGGGGGTCTACGAATCCGCTAAAAGAATGGTGGGTTGGCCCATCACTCCGGGTTTCGAATTCTCAGGAATCGTAGGGAATACAGGGCCCGATGTCACGCGGTTCAAGAGCGGTGATCGTGTATTCGGAATCACCTTCTTCAACGGGTACGCATCCCAGATCTGCGTCCCGGAGAAGCAACTTTACACGATCCCGGACCGTTTCTCTCTCGAAGAGGCCGCTGGATTTCCAGCCGTATTCATGACTGCCTACCACGCTCTATTTCAATTGGTACGGATTCCCGAGGGTGCTTCCATCCTCATCCATTCGGCCGGTGGTGGTGTCGGCTCAGCCCTGGTCCAACTGGCACGGGCCAGAGGCTTCAGCATTACAGGTGTAGTGGGAAGTCCTCACAAAGTGAGCTATGTCAAAAGTCTCGGGGCACACCATGTGATCGACAAGTCCTCCGCTGACCTTTGGACAATCGTGAGGTCGGTTTGTCCAAACGGATATGATGCGGTCCTGGATGCTAACGGACCAGAAACCCTGCGTGGGAGTTACACGGCACTCCGAGCCACCGGAAAGCTGATCGTATACGGATCACACGGGATCTTACCCCAAACCAGCACAGGACGGATGAACTACCTGAAGGCTGCAATCGGACTCTGGAAGATGCCCAGATTCAACCCGATGGATCTCATCACAGACAACAAGAGTGTCATTGGATTCAATCTTTCATTCCTTTTCGATCGGGACGACCTCCTCCTCGAAGGAATGCGGAGTCTTTTGGATATGGTCGAGAAAGGACAATTGCTACCACCGAAAATCACACGATTCGATGCAATTGATGCCGCAAACGCCCATCGACTCATTGAGTCAGGAGCGTCCACAGGTAAAATTGTGCTGGGATTCTGACACCGAACCCCCTGTTTCAGCTAGTTAGCCGGCGGGGCAAACATTGCCCACTAGCGAATCTGGTTTTTTAAACTCGACCCATGGAATAATCAGAGGTGGGAGTACCTCATGATTTGCCAAGGAAGGCTGGTCACATTGTTCCTGATCTCATTAGGCGTCACCTCTTGTGGAGGTGCGAGTCACACCGGCTGGCAAAAGCTACCGGTTCCTATCTACGGTGATGCCACTATTGTCACCAATCCTCAAGCCATGAGCGACCTACAAGACGCATTCCGGTACTGGGAGCAAAAAGCTGGAAAGCCCGTGTTTGACTTCAAGGGACAGTGGCGGGGCGGAACACCCTACGCCGGAGACCCTTCCCGGCCCAGCTCGATTCTTGGCAACGTCATCTTCTTCCAAAACCCTTGGCCTTTTGCTCAAAGCTTTGTGGGAATGACCACTGTCCAGACCGAATCTGAAGGGATTCAAGCAGCCATGGTCATGATCAATGGTACACAGAGTTTTTGCCCGGGTGACTGTATTCGGGATTCCCGGATCAGCGCGAGGAAAACCTTCGCACATGAACTCGGTCATTTCATCGGACTCTCCCACAATGACAACCCGAACGACATCATGTTCCCTGATGCGAGCCCCGGAGGCCACATCAACCACCTGAGCGTCGATGTCGCAACCCTGAAAATACTCACCGGGGACCAGTAAAGAAAAAAACCTATGCACAAGAATTGGATCACTGCATTTTTGATATGCTTCCCCCTACTCAGTCATGCTGAAGGCACGATACAAATCGCAGTCAAACTGACTCCGGCTGGGTCCTTTGTCGCCAAAAGTGACCGACTGAAAGGGGACCTGAGCCGGACAGGCGCCGAACTCACGTCTCAGAAGCTGAGCGTGGCCCTCGACTCATTCAAAACAGGAATGACCTTGAGGGACGAGCATTTCTGCAAACATCTCGGTTGTGAAACCCAGCCGAAAGCCGTCTTATCCGGATTGAAAGCCAGTGGAGGAAAAGGCACCGGCTCTCTTGAATTGAACGGGATCAAGAGAGACATCTCATTCAGTTACGAAGAAAAAGATCAGGCTATATTGGCCAGGTTTGAGTTGAACTCGGCAGACTTCAAAATGCCCCATGCCAAATACCTCGGAGTGGAAGTCAATGATGTGGTCAATGTAGAAGTACGACTGCCAGCTCCGAAGAAATGACGCTAAAACATTCACTTTCTTATGCATTCCTGATCGCATTCCTGGCAACTTCTTGTGCTGCATACAATTCGAGCTCACAAGACGACAGTGTCTACACTGAAACAGTGATTGAGACGGGCGGGGACCCTAACTTTGCCGCTGCATTCTCAATCGTCCAAGCCCAATGTGCCTCCTGTCATTCACACTCTTCGTGGAATAACTTGAATTCGAACGCGCTCTGGCTCGCATCCGGGTATGTCATCAAGGGTCAGGCAAGCAATTCGGTACTGATACAGAAAACCTTTCAGAACGGAACGGGGAATATGCCACCTTCCAACACCTTGAACTCCGCAGACTTTAACACGCTAAAAACGTGGATCAATAATATCCCATGAAGCGTCTCTTCTTGGCTTTGGCGCTTTTCATCACACCGCTGGCTGCCCAGAGCTATCCACAGTTCATCGGACACGGTTACCCTTCGTGCATGAACTGCCACTACAATCCGATGGGGAACGGACCCCTGACTGACTATGGACGGGCTGTGGGAGCCGATGGAATCGCCTCTGGAGCCCTCTACCCCAAGTCTTGGTCCGAAGAAAAAATCGCCTCACTTTCTGGATTCCTATTCCGTACCCCGGTTCAGCGTCACGTTCGGGCTCAAGCGAACTATCGCGGAATGGAGATGATCTCTTCAGTGGGAACCCCGAGCGAAAAGTGGTCCTGGATTCATATGCAGGCCGGTGGACAGCTCATTCTCAAATTTCTTGAAAATGACCGGCTCACTTTCGTAGGCGAAATCGGATACAACCCAAGCTCAAACTCTGCGAAAGCTAGCGGACAAGACAAACGAAAGGTGAGAACCAGGGAACACTATGTAGGATACCGAATCAATCCCGAGATAGGTGTATACGCGGGCCTGATGGACAAGGCCTATGGGATCCGGATTGCTGAACACATCGCCTACAGTAGGATCCTCCCCGAGACAACCCAAAATGATCAGACACACGGGGTGATGATCCACGGACTATTCAATGGCTGGGAGGGTGCAATCCATGGATTCATGGGCAACCTGCTCCAAGCGCGTGATCTCAGGCAAGTCGGAGCCAGCACCCAAATTGAACGCCAGATATTCAATGACCATAGAGTCGGACTCTCCCTGATGTCATCAAAAAATGACTATGTCAGACTCCTTTCCTACTCGACGCATGCGAGGCTCTCCTTGTCTGAGGGATCCGCGATCTTGATCGAGGCGGGACAAACAGAAAGGATCTCTTTGGGCTCGAGGGGGGACCGCATCGGCCGGTACGCGCTCCTCCAGACCTATACCCGCCCCATACGGGGTTTATACTGCCTGACCAACATCGAGTATCTGAAAAGCGACCTCTCGAATGCTGCAACCACGATTCGATGGGGACCCGGGTTCCAGTTCTTCCCTGTACAAAAACTGGAACTGCGAACAGACCTCTACCAAACCCGGACCTTCAATCCGAATGCATCCACACAGGACGGCTGGACCATCCTATTCCAGACGAATGTATGGCTATGATAGGCATCCCCTCCCGTCTTGCTATTTTTGTGTGCTTCATTCTTCTACCTGCACAGGCATTCAGTGCCGAGTCACTAAGCGATTGGATCAAAGCTTTCAACAAAAACCATCCCGTCGAAACAGGCAAGATCAAGAAAGCGGTCAACGATGGGAGTGAAGCCAGGGAGAATGAATTCAGCAAAGAATACAAGGAGCTATTGTTCAAGATCTATACCGGCTACGCCAATAAAATCTCCACAGCCAAATCCATCGATGCAAGCCTAAACCGGGACACTCCTCTTTTTGAATTCTTTCGAAAAGCTTTGGGAAAACTCGAGTACCGGGAAGATGAGGTCGACGCCACCGCTGACCGGATCAAGGCACACTTGTCGCAACTGGAAGAGCGCCGATACCGAGTCAGATGGCGTGGCTTTATTCACTACATGAGTTGGCAGAGTCAGGCATCCTTGAAGGGTCCGTTTGAAAGAACAAGCCTCCTCACTACAAATCTCGGTTTTTGCCCTGGTATTGGGGCCAGCCTGGAAAACCGATTCTGGGCTCTCAGTGTCGATCTAAGCGGGCTGTACGGATCAGGTGGAGTCAGCGCAATTCAGGGTTTGGTTGAGTACCAACAGTCGCAGGTCCCTGCAATCGGTGGCCGATTCTCATTGGGCGTTGGAAAGATCGTCTCCTCAACGGGCTCGGAGGTGGGCCTGAGAGGAAGTGCTCTCTACGTCCGGCAAAACCTCACCAGTCCGTCTGACCCGGCCTATACAGTGGAACAAGACAAGACGCTCAGCTTTACGCTTTCTCTCTTCTCGAGGTGGAGATTCGGGCATTTGTACCTCGAGACCGACTTCGGACGAACAATTGCGCGCCCCTCAACCATATGGTCGATAGGGCTGGGCGGGATACTCTAAATCAAACTCTGCCATTCGGGGTTCACACAAAGTGAAATCAAAATAAGACGCCAGGCATCATCGTTATTCGAAGCGGTAGCCCCCAACTGCAATAAAGCGGCCACTTCATCGGCATCCGGGTCCCTACCTTGGAAAAATAGTCCGTATGCTTTTTTAACGGTATCGGGACTGGGCCTGTGCTGAACTTGCGACGAACCGACCGACCACCCGGTTAATATCTGATTCATTGCCGCCGCATAGCGGGTGGGCTTACTCACTATCAGACTTTCACATGTCTTTGCTGTCCAGGCGTACCTCATGGGATTGGACGTTGCCTTGAGATCGGAAGTAATCCCTTGGATACACCGTGAACTTGCAAATTCAGAGGTGACAGTACCATTCACAGTAATTTCAGAAACACCATACAGATCGCACCCTCCCCCAAACTCTTTCTTAAAAAAGATATCCGTGCGAAGTGCATCAGCATCGCCACTGACTTCAGGTATTGCAAACACCTGACTAAGCACTGAAAACACATAGTGCCGATTTCCGATCGGGAGCTCCAAGGAGTAATCTTCAGCGACGCTAGCGGGAATCCGCCCAGAAGCAACCGCGGCATTCTGGTCATTGAATTTCAATTCTGTAGACTGGAAGCAAGCGCTGGTAGAAACCATGAGACCAATCCCCAAACCGAAAGAAATACAATTCACTCTCATGCCTCACCCCACATTCTTTGCCCGACTCACCGTCGAGACAACTTTTCCGGTGCTTGGATTCAAATTAACGAAAGGCGCATTATTCGGAGTAGGTGTCGGAAAACCGAGCATGAGTGCTACCGTGGATGCCGCATTGCCGACCACAGCTTGCTGATTGGTAAACTCTATCATGGGGGCACCAGTACCCCAGGTTCCACGGTATCCGTTAGAGCCTCCGTTTTTGGCGATGTCTCCCACCACTAGAGTCTGTGGAACCATCCCCGAAAGAACGGTATAACAGCTCCCATTCGGTCCATGGTCGGCTCCATCCCCGGCATCGCGAGCACTGCGACTGAACTCCGAATGAATCGAAATCACCGTTTTATCGAAAAGGGTCCCTCCACCGGAAGGAACCGCTTTCAATTTTTGAACCAGCTCGTGCAGACAAGAGGCGAGTGCCCGGTAGTAACGGGTAAATTGGACTAGTTGGATGTAAGAACCGGTGAAATGCGCATCTGAAATCAGGTTCATGCGCTGCGCTTGGGTGGTGACACCATCTACCGTGAGCGAGTCAAACACTCCTCCAACGCCACCCAGCTCTGCATGGAGTGTGGAAGAGAAACTCCGGTTGAAGCTCCCTCCGCAAATCATGAATTCGGCGACAGCCATCATCTCTGCAAGTCGACCCACCCCGGACTGGGCATCTGTGATAGAGCTCAAATTAGACCCTGTGTAAAAAGTCTGGGTTGTACCATTACTAATCCTAAATTGGCCGCTCGCTCCCCCCGGAACCACTACATCATCCACACCCGCTTGCCTGAGTGAGACATCACTGAGTGCGCGTGAGATCAGATTTTGGTACTTGGCTCGTAAATCAGTGTACGCACCCGCAAGATTCGAAAACTGAGTGGTCATCAGCTTTCTTGCATTGATCCGATCTTCAAAAGTGAAAGGAACCATTTTATGCCGGCTCCCCGCTTTCGCACGCATGACATCGAGTGCGACATCGATGGCAGCAGCCGTGGAACCGGAATTTGAACGCAAAGACATGGCCGAGTTGAATGGAAGAAAAGCTGTAGTAAAGGGGTCGGTCAGGGGCATCTCCTGGGGAGCGATTCCCTTCCCTGATTTGAAAGCACCGTTGATCACTCCCATGCTCAGTGCTGGCAAGACAGTCGTGGCCCGATCGGCAACTGCTCCCCCGAGAGAAACGTCTCCAGAGGGCTTGGTCTGCAGGGTTCTACCCAGACTGTGTGAATCAATAGATTTGATACCCCTCATAAAAAGCATGTTGGCAGCCAAAACCGACATGTTTTCTGAGCCGCCACCGACCGTGGCGATCTTACCGCCCCACATAGCTGGCAAGTGGTATCCGCCGACCTCGACCGTTGCATATTCCCCAGTGAATCCTCCGGGCCCCAAGGGGTCAGGGTTCAACTTGGTGATCAGCATGGAGGTTCTTGGATCATTGATTGCGTTGTACTGAAAAGCATCATTGCCATTTGGTCTTAAAGGAAGGTCGAACATCCATCTCGATGATCCTCCATTTAACGAGACATTGATGAGCTTCCTATCCAAGAATCCGGCCTCACCCTGCTCGAGAGCCATTGCTCGTTGAAATACCGAAGATAGGATGTTTCCTAGCATCAATTGGAGGGGCGAAGTGAGCAAATATGCGCCGCCCAAACCACCGGCTGTTTTTTTCAGAAAAGACCTTCTGTTCATGCGAGTCACACTCCCCGATCCGGATAGATGAATGTGGGCGAGCTGATGATCCGCTTAAGTAGCTCACGCGCACTTTGATCCTGTTTCAATTGTTTTCCGAGGTCGATCACCCGCTGTCGGTACTTCTTCTCGGAGGGAGAAAGATCAAGCGGATTGAGCGGGTCGGAATCGTCACGGATATCCGCCTCGATTCCAGTTAAAAACTGGAAATACCTCTTTGCAGCACAAACATAAAGGTCATCACGACTGGCTAAGGCCTGACCCAAGGAGGCAACACCGGTACCCTCTAAATTCACCAGTGTCCCATCGAAAGACCTGTATTTGAGGTAATAGTCCGGAGGTCTGCGACTATAGTCCGGATCGGGTGACATGGAGGGGTACGGAGCAGAAGGCCGATCGATCGGTCGCGAAACCCAAAATCGCGCCTCATTGACCGGCGAGGCACGGATCAGCCCCTGGGTTCGCATCGCAGCAGAGACGGGGTCCATCGTCTCATGGCACTGCATGCAGGAGATTCCCTGCCTCCAAGCGAAAGTGGATTCGGGTTTCACGGCCTGTAAGACATCCAGCGAACGTAAAACCGGAATGTCCTTGCACAGAGCATCAGCAAGAAGGTCTTTCGCCCAGACCCTGAAGTTGGAACCATTCCAAGTGGCCAAAAGATAGGCTTGGGAGCCCAAAAATCCACCACCAAAATGGGCATTCGTATTCCTACCCTGGTACTGTGCTTGGGAAGTCTCGAGGATCTGAACTGGGTTCTGAACCGAGTCCGGAACAAGCCCGGCAATCCTCCCAGTATCAATCAATGTCGGGTTCCAGGCTGCGGGTGTGGGCCCAGGTCCTTGTGAATAGAGGATCGCTCCCGAATCCACCACTCGACGAGTCCTCGGCGTAGTCCGGGCAGTATACCGGATCGCACGGATGCCGAAAGGCCTTGTCACAACATTGGAGTAGGGCTCGCCTGACTTGAGGAGGGAGTAAACAAAATGAAAAGCGGGTTCATTAGCGTCGAACAGATCCATTTCCCGGGTGCGGACGCCACCGGATGCGGCATTGAAATCGGGACTCTCCAACTGCGATCGATGGAACTGAACAAGATTGGAAAGAATCTTATGTCCGGTCAGTTCAGGAGCGCCATTGACGTGGGGAATTCGACCGTCTTGGCCAATTCGGGCCTGATCGAGGAGATTCATACAGGCATCTGTCCCGGACATTGCGCCGGATATCACAGCCACATACAAGGGCGACTGTTTGGAGATCCGTTCACCTACAAACAATCCGTGACACCTTTCAAGACGTCTCAAATCATCGGATATCCCACTCGCGAGCGCGCCCTGTGCCAAAGCCAGGATGACTAAGCCAAAACCGAACCCCATCCCAAAATTACCCCCTGATCTTGAGTTTAGGGGGGTCAGATCAAGACTTCAATGTGTTATTTATATTTTATTTAATAAAAAAACACCAGCCATTACAGCATCTTAGGTGCCGCGTAGGACATCAATTTTCTCTATTGCCTGAAAGAACAATCTGAATATTCACTGCGGGTACGCCGTTCTACACTTTTCGAAACACTAAGGAGAATACTCATGAATACATTGATCAATACCAAAATTCCGGAGTTCAAGGTCCAAGCCTTCCACCAAAGCGAATTCCGCACGGTGACCCAGGAGGACCTCAAGGGTAAGTGGTCCGTTTTTTTCTTTTACCCGGCTGATTTCACTTTTGTATGCCCGACTGAGCTCGGAGACATGGCAGATCGCTATGACGATTTCAAGAAAATGGGAGTCGAGATTTATTCGGTGAGTACGGACACCCACTTTGTGCACAAAGCCTGGCACGATACCTCGGAGACCATTAAAAAAATACGTTATCCCATGCTGGCCGACCCGACCGGTGTGCTCACTCGCTCCTTTGGAGTTCACATTGAAGAACAGGGGATCTCCTATCGTGGGACCTTTGTGGTCGACCCCGAAGGCCGCATCAAGATCTCCGAAATCCACGACAACGGCATTGGGCGAAGCGCCGACGAACTGCTCAGGAAAGTTCAGGCCGCTCAGTTTGTTGCCACCCATCCGGGAGAGGTTTGTCCTGCCAAATGGAAGCCCGGCGCACAGACGTTGAAGCCCGGGATCAATCTTGTCGGAAAAATCTAACGACCAAGCTAAACTCGCCACGGGTTGTCAGGGGTGCGAAGGAGAGTTTCTTCGCACCCCGTTTTTTCGAGTGAATCCCGAACCCGACTCAGTTAGCCTGATGGAATGCAAATCCGAATGGCTTTCACACTCCTGATTCTGGCTTTACTTTTCTCGAACGGTGCAAACGCCGAGACGTCGCTGGATAGGTCAAAATTCCATCTTTTCAATCCGACCCCTAAGGATGCCATGAGGGGTCTGAATACGGACCGTCCAGATAAGACAGAGAGCCCGTACTCGGTAGATGCGGGGCATTTTCAAATCGAAACAGATCTCCTGGTCCTGAGCCGTGACTCGAGTGGCGGATCCACGACTGAGAACCTTGGCATCATGGTCAGCAATCTCAAGCTGGGGCTCACTGACTCCATCGACTTTCAAGCCGTAGTGACCCCCTACACTTCGGTTTCGGATGGTTCAAGAAAGATCAGCGGCTTCGGCGACACGACCCTTCGACTAAAGGTGAACCTTTTCGGAAATAACGGGGGTGACGCCGCATTCGCGCTGATGCCCTTTATCGTCCTTCCGACCAGCTCAGGTGGAACGGGCCACAAGTTTTATGAGGGTGGGCTGATCGCTCCATTGTCGATCAGTTTACCTGGAGACTGGGACATGGGTACGATGTTCCAGTATAACCGGATGAAGAACGATTCGGATGACAGCTTCCATAACGAGTACGTTACTTCCATCACTTTTGGCCACGACATCGTGGGTGACCTCGCCGGATATGTCGAATTTTGGAATAGCTTCTCTTCCGAGACTGATTCGAAGTGGCTAGCAACCGCGGATTTCGGGCTGACTTATCGAATCACTCCCTTCATTCAATTCGATGCTGGAATGAACATCGGGGTAACTGATTCTGCGGACGATTTGAACCCCTTCCTCGGGTTCTCCGCGCTTTATTGACCGACAGATGATGGGGCCATTCGAAGAACATTTGAGGGATGCCATCCGAATCAATCAGGAGCGGCGTCCACGTTACTCGGCACTCACAGGCGGGAGATCGGTCCCTGTCTCAGATATCCTGATCCAATCCGAGCAATTATCCGTTCCATTTGCCAGGATCACGGACCTTTGCTCGATACCATTCAGAAAAAAGGGAATCCGGATCGTGGAGTTGGAATTCATTTCAATGGACAGGATTCCGCCCTTCTCTGAGAGACTTCCGTTCTCACCTCCTTCCCTGAATTCTTTCGTTGAAAAGCGGTCCGGACGGTTGATCTTCGAACTATGTAAACGTGCTTTTTGCGGGGGTTGGATCGAAGTATCGGATCGTCTCAGAACCGAACTCAAGCAGCTTGATGAAGTGCCCGGGTTTCATCTCATGTTGAAACACATCCTTGAGTCCATGCTTCGAATCAGTGTCTTGGCACCGATACACAAAAGAAAATGCGTCGAGATGGGATTGTGGCTCTCCACCACTCCGCTCTCTGGATATTTGTTTATCTCCCACCTTCTTGCTATTCCATTTGCCACCTGGTTGGATCGAAAAACCGCCCCGCTTTTAGCCGAGGGGGTCCCCATCCTGTACCAAGATGTTCCAGCCATTCCAGAGTCCGAAGAAGGATATTCTTGAATATATTCAAATATTTAATAGGTACACCCAAATGGTTGACAAAAATAGTCACCCATTAGACTCTCATCTTTAGGAGATTCATTTCATGAAATGGCTATTTTGGTTTCATTTTGCTTGGGTACTGGGAGCTTCTTGGTGGGTGTGGACCCATGAGCCCTTAAAACGAGGCCCCGCATCTCAGGTGGAATTCAGGGACACTTACCGTTATCTGAAATATTGATCAGGGAACTCCAGACAAAGTTGTTCGGGATCATTCCGGCTCAATAGCTGTGAAACAGAGATGCCAAGTAGGCGCACGGGCCTGAGGCCTGCTTCGGTCTTCGACCCGAGTAGCTCCATTGCTGTTTCGAATATGGGGCCGAATTCCGCTACGTAACGTGGCAGGGTCTGGCTCCTTGTAACGGTCTCGAAGTCAGAATACCGCACCTTGAGAGTGATGGTTTTGGCTTTCCGTTGATCGGCGTTCAACGAATCTGAAAGATCCTTGGCCAGGGTCTCCAAGACCTTCTCCATCTCGGGAAATTGGATCAGGTCCCGTTGGAACGTGGTTTCCCCTCCGTAACTCTTTCTTTCCCATCCGGGCTCCACCGTTCTTCGGTCCTGGCCGAATGCGAGACTGAAAAGAAACCTCCCCTGCTTGCCAAGCTCCCGCTCCAAGGCCTCGACCGGAAATGCACGAAGATCTGAAATCTTGAAAAGCCCGAGAGCATGCAAAACCTTTTCGGTCGCAGGGCCGACGCCCCAAAGGCGAGAGACTGGGAGGGGGCCGATGAAATCCTGAACTTCATCCGGCTTCACGATGGTCAGCCCCCTGGGTTTCTTGAAGTCGCTCGCGAGCTTCGCAACAAAGAGCGTATTGCTCACTCCGGCCGAGGCGGTTAATCCGAGCTCCGCCTGGATTTTCTTCTGAATCTGAATGGCGACTCTTCCTGCAAGGGGCTCTCCCCATTTGTTTTCTGTGACATCGAGGTAGGCCTCGTCTAAAGAAAGTGGCTCGACGAGATCGGTCGCCTCCTTGAAAATCGATTGAATTGCCCGACTCGCCTCCTGATAGGCCTCGAATCGAGGATAAACAAACACCGCGTGAGGGCACAGGCGTTTTGCTTGTGCCGCACTCATGGCTGAGCGAATTCCAAATGCCCTGGCTTCATAGGAAGCCGAGGCCACCACTCCCCTTCCCTCCGGATTGCCGCCAACCACCAGCGGCTTACCGCGGTACTGCGGCAGATCTCTTTGTTCGACGGATGCGAAAAACGCATCCATGTCCAAATGAATGATTTTCCGAATGGCGCCTTCTGCGATCATCACAACCCGGAGTCGAAGCGGACGAGATGAAAATCAAGGAACTCCCCATCACCCAGGTATTCCTGAAAGCGGATTTGTCCGAAGGGGACTCTACCGAGCACGGTCGTGAGTTGGGAATCTTCGTGATAAAACTCACACACCTCCACCATTCGCCCTTGAATACGCTCCCGGCCGAGCGCCCCTTCACGGCTCACACAGGTGCTCAGCACTCGAGCGATTTTTTCGGGTGTATAAAGAAAACTTCTCGGCAAAAGGTATAGATCATCACGGAGTAAGGTGTCTCCCATGCGCATCAAAGTCCTCACACCGAATCGATCACTCGACGGATCGAAACTCTTGACGCTCTTTTCAAGCACGACTTTACCGCCTCGGTAACGGGCTTCAAACTCCACATGATCCCCTATGGCCGGAAAAGCCTGGGCAGAGGATGTGATGGCAATCCAGATCCATGCGATGAGTTGAAGCCGAATCATGCTTCTGAGCCTAGCAAGATCAGCGCCCGGAACCAAGACGGATCCGAGGGGGTTTCGCCCCTCCGAGTCGAAGAAAATTCAAGAAGCAGGATTCACTCAACTGGGTCGACCTTGGCAAATAACGGTCGGTGTCGGCCAAGACTTGGTCGGGAGTCAGGAGATCTCGGTTCTCCTCGAAAAAACGGAGATTCGCAGGAGTGTCAATCCAGTGGCGGACAGTTGGGTGATCGATCTCGAGGTGAAACTGGAACCCGTAAACATGTTTTCCGTAACGGAATCCCTGCGAACCGCAAAGATCGGACTCCGCTAAATGTTCGGCACCTGACGGAATCTCGAACGAATCCTGATGGGATTGAAAGAAATACTCCTCGGGTCCGAACCCGCCCAGAACTGGATCCACAATTCCGGCAGGGGTGAGACGGATCTTGCTCCAACCCATTTCCCGGACCGGGTGCAGTGCCACCTTTGCGCCGAGTACATTCGCAACAATCTGTGCCCCGAGACAGATTCCCAGAACCGGCAGATCGCGCTTCAACGCCTCTTCGACCAATCCCATCTCGGTCCGGATGTGCTCGTACAAATGGGCTTCATATACGGCCATTTCGCCCCCCATCAGAATCAGTCCGTCATAAGAATCAAGTGAGGGCCGAGCCTCCGGCTCTCGGGCAAAATTAACATACCGGATGCGAATCCCTTCACGCTTCAAAAGCGGATCAAGTGTCCCGAACGGATCGAAAGCCTCATGTTGGATCAGAAGCACTCGCTTCATGTTTCTATTTTATGCTCTCCGGCAATAAGGGACAAGAGTGTGCTATTCTCGGTCCATGGGAGCCACTTGGATTGCCAAACCCGTGAAGGCATTGTCTGCCGGAGAAATCGAGGACTGGTACGGTCTTGACTGGGGGCCCAATCTGGCCCCGAGCCAGACTCCGGACTGGGGACTGGCTGGAATCCATCTTGGTGTCGAACCCATTCTGGTGTTCAGCCCCGAACGCAGGATATCCGCTCTTTTTCTCAGAAGCGGAACAGAGGCGGAGTGCGTGAACGGTCCTGTCTACGATTGGTCCTGTAACAGGACGGCCGCCGAGCAAAACGAGCTGATCGGAATGACCGTCCATGCTCTCATCCAATGTCGTCCAAACATCACCCGGGTCACCTTGAGACCGAGACTTCAGGAAAAGGACCTAGATTCATTTCTCGAAAAAAGCGCTTTCCCGACCGACGGAGTCGACCGAAGCAGCACTTTGAGGTTGAAGCTCGATACTCCCGAAGAGGGCGGTTTGTTCGAATCCCTGGGGTCTAGAATCCGGCACGAAGTCCGCCGGGCGATCCGGGATCATTCAAGGGCTGAGCATTTAGATGCCAAAATGGCAATCGATGATTTCTGGAATCGATGTTCATCCTTTTACACGAAAAAAAATCTCTGGCTTCCCTCACGAGAGTGGATCCACCAACTTTTAGCTCGTCCGGATTCGGGGGCGCTCCTCATCCGAGCCATCCACGAACCCTCTCAAAGCACTTGTGAACTGTTGGCATTCCCAGCCGGACGATGCGTATTCAACCTCTTCGCGGCTGAGTCCCGATCGACCTCATGTCCGAATCTGAGCTTAAATGCTTTAGCTCAGTGGGAGGCGATGAGAGCGTTTAGGGCGCGGGGGTACCGGACATACGATCTGAACGGTATCTCAAATCCGGGAAGCCATGACCCGGAATTCCAGGGAGTCGACACCTACAAAAGGAAGTTCAAAGGCGAGCTGTTACAGTTTGCCCATCCGCTCCTCAGGTTTGGTTGATTCATTGTTTTCGCTGGCTATTGCTACCCCCCTGAACTACGAACAATCCATGAACCCGATTCAAAAGATATTGTTTCTCTCGTTAATGGTGATCCTGCCTCTCACTCAGTGCAGAGCTGAGGGCTGGCAAGTCACCAGCCAAAAAGACGGCATCACGGTGTATAAAAAAGACATGCCCGGCACATCCCTGATTGCACTCCGCGGAGAGACCGTGATCGAAGATGGCATGCCCAGGATCGTAGGCGTGCTTGAAAATGTCGAGAGAGCCAAAGAGTGGATGGCGAATATCGCTGAGAGCTATAACATCGAGAAGAAAACCGAGACAGACCGTTGGGAATACAATCGCACCAAGACCCCGTGGCCACTTCAGGACCGAGAATTTGTGATCCATACCCTGACCCGCTTGATCAAAGATCCAGAACCCCGACTAGTGATTGAAATGGTCTCGGGTGAGAACCCGAAGAAACCACACACCCCGGGGGTGGTTCGGGGTGAGCTGATCGATAGTCGATTCATCCTAAAATACATCGGGGCAAGAAAAACCCATCTCACCTGCGAAATCCTCGCCGATCCGAAAGGGGCCATTCCCAAGTGGGTGGTGAATCTGTTCCAGAGCAAATGGCCGGTGGATACCATCAATGGGCTCAAAAAACAGCTTCAGAAGCAGGATATTGTCGAGAATCAGAACCTGGCGCGAGCCCTCCTGAATCCATGATTCACGCCATCTTCAATACGGTTTCAACCAGGGCATCGATACCTCTTGCTACCTCATGGAGTGCCGGTGCCTCGTGCATGTAAGCCGGAGTGGTGACCACCCGGTTGGCTTCATCGATACAGATTCCGTCGACTTTATGCTCCACGGGGATATGACCCAGCATCCTGACATGACCGAATACCTCGTCATCGGCTGGTCCGAGAGTCAACCGGAGCCCTTTCCCTTTGAAGTGCAGGGCAAGAATCATCGGAGCGATACAAATGGCGCCAATCGGTTTTTTAGCATGATGGAATCCATCCAGCACCTGACCCACCTCAGGAACAACCTTGGCATCGGACCCGGCAAATGCGTAATCACAGAGGTTTTTAGCCGCTCCGAATCCCCCGGGTAAAATCACCGCATCGAAATCACTGATGCTGAGATCGGTCAGGGGACTGACCGCACCTCGTGCGATCCGAGCCGACTCGACCAACTGATTCCTACTCTCGGCATGAGCTACCTTTCCGGTCAGGCAGTCCACCACATGGTGTTGAGGACGATCCAGAGCGAAACAATGATATCGGGCTCCTCGAGTCGAAAGCGCCAACAGTGTCAGTACCGATTCATGAATCTCGGAACCATCCTTAAATCCAGATCCGCACAAAATGATCGCAATACGCTTCATCGCTTCACTGCTAACACGAATTGCAAGGGGCGGATAGAATCACGATGGCAAGGGCATGTCGGATGCAGTAGGCTCATCACACCATGGCACTTCAGAAGCACCCGAAACTCATCCTGTTCCTGAACTCGGTCATCGCGGATGGTGACCCGGAAAAAGATTCGGAAACTGCGCAGCATCATGCGTCCACCCTGTCCGATTCCGACCTCCTGGCACTCCTTCAGGAGGTACGGAGCCTTCGTGAGTCCGGAGTTGCCGATTTGACTGATTTCGGCACGGAAGCGAATCGTTGGTTTACGGACTCAAAAGAAGCCTCAGTCTGGCTAAAAATGATAGAAGTTGCCTTTGAAGGTGCCAGCAACCGAGACGAGGTGCGTGTCGCCCTCGATTGCAATGGAACTCCCCTCAACGAAGAAGATTCTGTGACGGTCATCAAGGATTTGAAGGTGAAGGGGGGATCGTCCGACCTGAAACGCGGAACGCTCATCAGAAAAATCCGTCTCACGCCAGATCCGAAACTGATTGAATGCCGGGTCGACGGATCAGTCCTGGTCTTAAAAACCGAGTTTTTGAAAAAGGCATAAATTCGGAGTCAGACAAATCGGACTGGAAGTTCGGATTCTTTTGCTTCACCGTGGGCAGCATTGACTATGAAGGCCCGTTTACTGGGGTGAGCGCTCAGCGCCTCCTTGAACTGCTCGTTCACGAAATGAAGGGCAACTCCGTTTTCTGCTGCCAACCCCCGCGGCAACTCACCTTTCAGGACCTGTTCGAGATAAGCCTGACGGCGACCGGGCTCATCGTAGTGCGGGCAATGGCTCCCCGTTAACCAACCCAGACATTTGAGAGCCGACAGCCTGCCAGGGATGGAATCGGTCACGCCCGACTCATACCAACATAAACTTCCTGCGCTTCCTCCAGCGAGTACCACTCCGCGTTCGTAAGCGGCCCGTAGCATTCGGTCCAAGCCCCACTCCTTCCAGAGTACGAGCATATTCCGGGTATTGCCGCCCGAAACATAAATGATGTCCTGCTCGGAGAGCATTCCTTCAAGATCCTCACGCTCTCCTCGGAACAGACTCAAAACCGAGGTTCTTGCCCCCAAGCGACCAAACACATCGAGGTAAGCATCAATGATGAACTGGGCGTCTCCGGAGGCTGTAGGAATGAGACAGACCCGGGGGTTCGTCACCCCCGGGGTTCTCAAGATTTCAGCGTATAATTCAGTGGTTTTACGGTCCTGATAGAATCCATTGTCGCCAATGGTGAAGAGATGCCGCTCCATTCAGAGTGCGATGATCACTTTCTCAGGTGCAGGATTCCACATCCTGGCATTCTCGGACATGCCGCTCTTATTCCGGTAGGTCTTCAGCACCCTGCTCAAAGAATCGGCTTGGATCATCTGTAGCGTCGTCTTCTCTTTGGCGCTGCAGTCAGCACACGCCTCGGTGAGCTTCTTCAACACCATTGCACCGGTGGTGTACGGTCCGTTCAGATTCTTTTCGCAAGCATAGTAGCCCTGATAGGCATGCCCGACCGGACACATCGCATGAGCAAAGCCAAGTGACTTTCCATTACCATCACTGTGACGGGCTTCATGAAAATAGGTTGAAAGACGGGCAAGACGGTTCGCAGGAAGATCCACGCGCTCGGGATTCACCCGCAATCGCTCATGAAACAATCCTTCACCGATCTGAACCAGGCCATCACGAGGAGTCCGAATTGGCAAAATTCCACCATCCGTCCCCTGGAGGCCAAGCAGCTTCGCATTCTGTTTCCCATACATATAAATGGCCGTTCCCATGTTGGACATCACGACCATCGGGCGGGAAGCCGGTTTCGCAGATCCATCGGTAGGGGTCGGTTTCGGAGTCGGAGTGGGCACCGGCGCATCGATGTCCGGCATCAATCCCCCATTCTGGTAATAGGCTGCGCGCCCAACGATTCGGACTGACTTCTCAAGGTCGATCTTTTCCGAAATGACCACCTTCATGCGACTCGCCAACCACTGCTTCAACTGTGGAGAGGAAATCCTGGGCGTTTCAAGAAGCCGCCGAATCTCAAGATCCTTACCCTCATCCAGGACCTGAAGCTGGTCTAAATAGGCGTAATCCTCCAACATCACTTTCTTTTGATCCGCCGGGACACCGGAGTCCATCTGAAAAGCACCCGCCGCGAGGGGTAAAACTCCAGCCATTAAAAAAGCGGACAGTGCGGGAATTGACTTCATGAGATCCTCCACCCGATCAGGGCAGACGGGTTTTAACACACTGCGTTACTGGTTGTCATCTTTATTTCCACATTTTTTTCTGCATCACAACGTTTCCAGTTTATGCTCCCTGCATGTTTGATCCGAGCAAACTGAGCCCTGAAGCGATTGCAGAAATGACCACCTTGATGCGACAACTCAAGCCCGAGCAGATGATGCGCCTTCAAACCCTGATGCACAATTCTCTCGCTGGCTTTGATGTCTCGAAGGAAATGCAGGCTTTCGAGGCCGAACTTCCAGCCGGGTTCCGGGAGGGCATGGCCAGAGTAATGTATCTGTCACAAGGGATCCAAGTCCCCCCTCGTCCTACCGTCCATGAGCCAACCAACAGCCCCTCTCTCCCCAACAGCGAAGAAGAGGCTCGCCTGGTGATCCTTCGATCTGTTGCGAATGGATTGATCAGCCCTGAAGAAGCTCTGAAAGTCTTGTTTCCATGAATTGATTTTTTGGTCGACCGGGAGTTAAACTCCTGTGCATGAAAACATTATTGATTGGTCTTCTTGCCCTGCTCGGTTCAACCTCGGTCCATGCTGCAAAAACAAAGGACACCAAAGATCCGGTTGCTGTAATTCAGACTTCGCTCGGCACGATCAAGGTCCGCCTCTTCAAGAGCAAGGCTCCGATCACGGTTGAAAACTTCATCGGTCTGGCGACCGGAAAGAAGGAATGGACTGACCCGAAGACCAACAAAAAAGTGAAAGGCAAAGCTCTTTACACCGGGACCATTTTTCACCGCGTGATCCCTGGTTTTATGATCCAGGGGGGAGATCCGCTCGGCCAAGGAATCGGTGGCCCCGGATATCAATTCCAGGACGAGGTTAGCCCGCTCGATAATTTCGCCAATCCGGGGATTCTGGCCATGGCCAATGCCGGCCCTAACACCAATGGCTCGCAGTTCTTCATCACTGTTGCCCCGACTCCACACTTGAACGGTCGCCATACGATCTTCGGCGAGGTCATTTCAGGACTGGATGTGGTCAACAAGATCGCGGGCCTTCCCCGTGACGGGATGGACAAACCCAACAAAGACGTGAAGATCGTCAGTATCAAGATCCAGAACTGAACGCCTGATTCCACTCTTGTGTTGGCGCGGATCGTCGGTTAAGTTCCGACGCATGACCAGGTGCGTTCTTTTTTTGTTGTTGTGCTTTCCCCCACTCGCGATCGCGAAAGAGTCTTGTTCCGGAGATCACGCTGAGTTCCTGATTTTAGGAGACTCCCAAACCGGTGCAAATTGGGCCACCTCTTATTTCGGAAACTTCATCCAAAAATGCCTGGCTAAGAAAGGTGTTTCTTTTGTTTCTTATGCCCGGGGAGGCACTCAACCGATTCATTGGCTGAGCCACTCCGGTCTCGACCACATCGATACTGTTTATCGTAGCGCTACCGAGGCGCATACCAACCTCGGTGGCAGCCTGGTACCGGTTTGCAAGAAGCGACTCGATCGGCTCATCGAGACCCACCGGCCCACTCAAACCTTATTGTTCTTCGGCGACAACCTTTTGACCGCCAGCACGGATGAAATCCGGAGCCAGTACCGGAAGGTGATCCAGACGCTCGAGAAAGCGGGCATTCGTCGCGAGAACTGCACTCTCCTCACTCCCACCTACGAAATGGCGGTGGCCACCAAGAGGAATGTGCCTTCGAAGGATCTTGAGAACACCATCAAGGTGATCAAAGCGATTGAGGCCGAAGCCGGGACCTCCTGCAGGATCCTGAATGGACTCGACCTGATGAAAGAGAGCCCGCTCCTGAAGGGCGAGACCCTTTCGCGCGAGGGGGTTGAGGGAACCTCGGGTTGCTTTGGCGGTGCGGCAAACGACAATATCCATTACTGCGGTAAGGCGGCACAGGAGCTGGCAGAAAAAACTTGCAGGGCGATCACTGAAAAAACCGATAGCCTCTAAACGCAGAAGCGGGCCACAGGAACCCTGTGACCCGCTCATTCGCTTTATTCTTTTTTTGGCTTAGTTCGCCCGGCCACCGACATCTGCATTTTCTTCGGATTCGGATCCGCCTACTGGGAAGCTCACAGGGCGCTCGGTCGGCATTTGACGGTGAGACACAGCGGTGTTCTGGTTGCACTGGGAGCTCTTCAGGATGCGCTGGATCTCGTGCTCTTGGCGCTCGGACTTGGAGTTATCGACATCAGCAACCAGGGCGCCGAGGTCGGCGAGGCCTTTACCGAGCTTCTGGAAGAATCGACGCTTCCCGCAGTTCTCGTCGTGGATCGATTTGGCAAGTGCGCGGAGGCCTTTTTCGGTCTCACGGGCGGCTTCCTTCAGTGCATTGCGG
This sequence comes from Bdellovibrionales bacterium, assembly GCA_947462765.1. Taxonomy (GTDB): domain Bacteria; phylum Bdellovibrionota; class UBA1018; order UBA1018; family CAIMNF01; genus CAIMNF01. Next base: position 11,324 of record CANHQK010000025.1, on the reverse strand, counting down.
GCTTCAATCGCTTGCTGAAGTTCCACTTCGCCCAGTGCCAATTCTTTTTCATCACTCAACAACTCTTGCTCGAGACGTGCAATCCGTTCCGCGCGATCCTTGGCAGTCACCTGTCGGGCATTGCGGGCCGCATCGGAAGCTCCCAAGTCACGGTTTGCAATCCTGTCCTCCTGGCGTTGATCCTTCTCGATCTTTCTAATCAAACGCTCACGCTGGCTCATGATCTCTTTCTTGGCCCGAACCGCTACACGCTTGGACTCCACCACTCGCTCGGCTGCATCCAACTTCACTTGCAATTCACGAAGGTCATCAGCCTGGGTCTGCAATTCCTGACCAGGATCCGCAAACGCTGAAGGGACCGGCGCACCGGCCATCAGGGACACCATCACGACCAAAGAACCTAAGAACGACTTCTGATTCATCATGCTCAGAGATAGAGCAAGCAGGATGCCAACCCCTGCATCCGCTTGCCCTGAAATTTCCCCTGCGATTTCAACCCACCACTACACGAGACTCAATGATCTTCGTTACTCTGTGCACGGCTACACCTGACAAGTGTACAAATTATTGACAAAACCCATGACCACGCACGGTTTGGCTCTTGTGAATTTTGCGAGTTTTGAGAGAATTGGTCTCGGCCCCGCTTTTCATTTTGAGCGAACTTGTTTCAAGGAAAAGGATTTCCTTATGAATAACCGACACATCCGACCCGAATCCTACCCGCTTGTCATTCAGGTGATCCAAAATCACTTGATGATCTACTCTCCTGACTTCAATTACCGGGTGGTGGAAACCTGGCGCCCTGAAGACATCGGACAAACCGAGATGTTGGTTCTGAAGGTCCGGAAGGAGCTTTCGAACCGCATCCACTTATCGCTCACTCGAGGATCCCCTCCCCCTGCTTGCAGTCCGCACTCCTCACTCCGGTTGGTGGAAGACCAAGATTGGATCTCCACACGGGATGTGGCCCGACTCCTTCAGGTCTCAGACGAGACCGTCCGTCGCCTTGCCGATTCGGACGGGATTCCCTGCAGGCTCACCCCGGGAGGCCATCGCCGGTTCTCGCGTAAGGCGGTTTCAGAGCACCTGTCCCGATCCGGCGAGCTTCCCCGCTCTCTCGAGGGAGAGGCTTAAACTGCCTCAAGACCTTGTAATCCTTTGCCTCATTTTCCGAAAAGTGAGGACTTGCCTCAAAATTCACTTTTTCCGCTTTTGACGATTCGTGCGAATCATTCTCTTCGTTCGGCGAGTGCGAAGCTCACATTTCTCACGGGTTTCGAGAATCACACTCCCTGTTCTCAGAGAGAGGTTCTTTCTCTTCAGTCAAAAAAATATCTGAGGCGGATTCGGTAGGATTAACCTATCCTCTCGGATAAGGAATGATTCGAAGTTTGAACGTTTCGGGAAATACGACCACATCTCAAGGAGAGAGAAATGAAAATCTTCACCGTTGCGAACTCGAAAGGGGGGTCTGGTAAAACGACGACCTCCTTCAACCTGGGTCACGAATTGGCCCGCCTCGGCAAAAAAATCTTAATGGTGGACTTCGACCCTCAAGCCAGCCTCACCCACAGCTTCAAGATCGAGCTCCCCCAAGACCAGATCTACATCGAAGACCTGGTTTCGAAAGCGGGGCAGGGGAGGCTGTCTGTGGCGGAAGCCATCGTACAGCCCAAACCGAACCTGTTTCTGATCCCCTCCACCGGGGCGCTCGGTAATTTAGAGAGCGAACTGAAAGGTCCTGCCGGCCTCGTGCGTCTCCGCGAGTGCCTGAAGGGTGTGAGCCATCTCGGATTCGATGCCATCATCATCGATCCACCGGGCTCCTCGGACGTTTTCATGTCGATGTCGCTCCTTGCCGCCCATGAGGTGATCATACCCGCACGTCCAACCGATACGGACATTAGCACCTTGAAGGAGTTCGTTCCTTTCGTAGAGGAACATCGCGCACTCAATCCTGGACTCTCCATCCGTGGAATCCTCCTCAACCAGGTCCAGAGTTCGTCCAAAAACGCACAGTTCTATCTTGATCGGCTATCTGAGATCGGTCTAGGTGACCTGATTTTCAAGTCAAGCATCCGCGCAGCCATCGATGCAGCCAATTCAATCGCTTATGGCCAAAGCTCCTCGGAGCACAAACCCAAAGCCCCCGTTTCCAAGGATTATCAAGAACTCGCCCAGGAGGTAGCACCATGGCTCTAGATCATAACGCAGGACAAAAAAGATCAGTCGGACTGGCTCGAAACCTGTTTGCCTCAACCAACATGCCGCAGGTGGCCGAGACCCAAGTGGTCTCCGGGCCGGCGGTGAAAACCGAACCGGCCTCTACTTACAATCATAAGGTAGAAGCCCCGGTAAGCTCGCCCGCGCGAACCAAGAAAATCTCATTTCTCGCGGACCCGCGCCTCGAGGAGCGCTTCAGAAAGGCTCGGCTTAAGGCTGGTTTTGACAAACTCGAAGACGCCTACAACGAGGCCATCAAGACTTTTTGCGATCTGGTCGACGCCGGAAAAATAGACCGGTTTTGATCGTTTGGCATTTACCTTTTTAGCTGAAATCACTCACTGAATTCTGCTAAAAGGAGTCATGGCAAAATCCCGTCCTGACCTTCTCAAGTACTACCGTCTTGGGGGCCAAGAAATCGCGATCATCTCCGTCTACGGAGTACTGATCGGGTTTTTGTCCTTGTCGATCCCCATTGCGGTACAAAGCCTGGTGAACTCGGTGGCATTCGGATCCGTCCTGCTACCTGTCTTCGTCCTCTCACTCATGGTTTTTCTGGGGCTCGGTTTCAGTAGCGCACTGAAATTGGCTCAACGGAAAGTGGTGGAGTGGATCACGATCAAGGTGTTTTTCAGGACGACGATCGCTCTCGGCCGGCACCTGCCCGGACTGAAAGAGGAAGCTCTGGATACCACCTACGATCGTACCTATTTCTCACGTTACCTCGAGCTCTTCTCGATCCAAAAAAATCTTAGCGGACTATTGGTCGATTTACTGGATTTCGCCCTGATCGTCGGATCGGGCATGCTGATCGTGGCCCTGTATCACCCGGCCTTTCTTGTGTTCGACATCCTATTGGTGTTCTCTCTTTTTTATGTGGTCCGTGTGGTGGGCAAGGAGGGGATTGATACCAAGCTCGAAGAGTCGGAGAGCAAGTATGACCTTGCCACTTGGATGATGAGCCTGTCGCGCCCGGCTGTGGCGCTCCGTGGACTGAACGGTGTAGAGCTCGCGCAGGAGCGGACACTTGCGCTTGCCGATTCATTCATTGAAACCCGCGCCAAACACTTCAAGGTCCTCTTCCGTCAACAAACCGGATTTTTGATCATTTCGGTCCTCTCCTCGACAGCCCTGCTGGGAGCAGGCGGTGTGCTGGTGTTCAATAACCAGCTCTCCCTGGGCCAGCTAGTCGCAGCAGAGATCATCTTGGCGGGAGTTCTCGCGTCAATCGGTAAACTCGACAAGATCATGGAGAATTATTTCGGGATCGTTTCGTCGGTGGGAAAACTGGAGAGCCTCTTCGCTATTCCAGCCGAGACCGTGAACGAGTCGGGGCACTTCCCTGCGAAGCTTTCCGGGAAGATCGATTTACAGGGCATCAATTACCGTTATCCGGGTGGAGCGAACCTGTGGACTCCGATCCACCAGTCTGTCACTCCGGGATCGACGGTGGCCATTATGGGGCCGTCCGGATCCGGGAAAAGTACGCTTCTCGAACTCATCTACGGTCTTCGGAATCCTTCCGAAGGGCAGCTCCTGTTCGACGATTTGAACTCCAAGGACCTTCACTTGAAGCGCCTCCGTGACCATATCGGTTTTGCCTCCATTTTCCAGGTGATCCCGGGAACACTTTTGGCAAATATCGAGCTGGGTCGGAAGGTGGAGTTTCCCTACCTGACGTCGCTCGTACGGGATCTGTCTCTCGAAGACTCCGTGTCGGCCCTTCCGAACGGCTACCAAACCGAACTCGAGCCTGTGGCACTTCCGTTCTCAGTAGGACAAAAGGCGCGTTTTTCTTTATTGAGGGCGCTTGCTCATTCCCCGGAGATCCTGATCATCGATGAATCGCTCGACCAGATCGACCCGGAAATGCAGGACAAGGTCTGGAATGTGATCACCAGCCGGATGAAAGGCAAGACGGTCCTGATTGCCACGCACGATGACCGTATTGTGAAGAAGTGCGACCAGACGATCGAACTCAAACGCTTGCGGTCTACCGGAGGTGACATATGAGTTTCTCCGAATCAGAAATCCGGAAACACTCCAGAACAGCCAAAATCCTCACTTGGTGTTTCGTAGGGTTCTTGTTCTCCCTGGCGCTCCTGCCATGGGCCCAGACCGTGATCGGAAAGGGAAGGGTCGTTGCTTTCTCCCCGACTGAACGGGAACAGCGGATCATCGCACCGATTGATGGAAGGGTGAAGAAATGGTTCATTGCCGAGGGTTCGATTGTTAAAAAAGGCGACCCCATCGTTGAACTGACCGATGTGGACCCCGACATCCTGAAGCGCCTCGAGCAGGAGCAAATCGCCACCAAGAAAAAAATCTCGGCGGCCAAGCTCGGTATCGAGACAGCAAAAAAGAACCTCCAACGGCAAGAAAAGCTCTTTGAAGAGGGCATCTCTTCCAGGCGAAGCTATGAATTGGCCAATCTTGAGCTCGTGAAGTACCTGACGGACGAAGCCAACGCCACCTCCGAGCTCGCCAAGCTCGATGTCAGAATGGCCAGGCAGGCCGCACAGCTTGTATCAGCGCCTGTGGATGGAATCATCACCAAGCGTCTGACTGGTCAGGAAGGTGAAGTGGTCAAGATCGGAGCGGAGCTGTCCGTACTCATCCCGAATACGGAATCCCGCGCAGTGGAACTCTGGGTTCGGGGAAATGACATGCCTCTGGTCCAAAAAGACCAGTCCGTACGTCTCCAGTTCGAGGGATGGCCTGCCATCCAATTCTCAGGCTGGCCATCCGTCGCGGTCGGGACCTTCCCCGGCAAAGTCCTCTGGGTGGATCCCACCAGCAATGAGTTGGGTGAGTTCAGGATCATGATCCTTCCTGAAGGGGGAGTGGACAATTGGCCGGATCCCGGTTTCCTCCGCCAAGGAGTGCGTACCATCGGTTGGGTCAACATCAAGTCAGTTTCGCTCGGCTATGAGCTCTGGCGTCAGTTCAACGCCTTCCCGATCGTCCCTCAGATCAGTACCGGGAAAAAATCAAAGGAAGGCAAGGAATGATCCGTTGCCTCGCACTCCTCTGGCTCATCACACTCCCTGCTGAATCCCTGGGAGCCATCCGTTTTTCCGAACTTGCCGGCAGGATTTTCGGTGATTCGGATCTGAAATCACAAATCGAAAGTGACCGCCTCAGGGTGTTTCTCGAGTACCAGGTGGCTGTGGGGAACCAATTCGACCCGGTTTTGAAAGCCAAGTACTTTGATCAATTCCGGGGCGACTACATTCAAAGACGGAAAGAGCTCAGCGTAGCTCAGAGACTTTCGGTTTGGGGGTCGGCAATCGAATTTGGATACAATAAGAGCCAAGGGGATTTTGCCGACTACGACGGTAAATACATGACCCAAGACGGAGGCTCCCTCCGGGCCAAGCTCGATATTCCCCTCCTGAGGAACGGTTGGACCGATGGACTCAGGGCCGCTCTCAGGAAAGGCATCATTTCAAAAGAAGTTTCCGAACTTCAGGCCCGCTCCCAATCCTTGGACTTGCTCCGACAGATCGGAGCCCGGTACTGGGATTGGTACCTGAACGGACAACGACTGAAAGTCGCCGAGAAAATCCTGAAACTCGCTGAAGACCGGCAGGAAAAGATCAGGATCCGTGTCGAACGTGGAGATATCGCCAAAATCGAGGAGCTGGAGGGCGACCGAACCATCCTGCAACGGAAGGCTGCGCTGGCTCAAGGGAACCGCACCTTCACTCGCTCCCGCCTTGATCTGGAGGCCCTTCTCAGCACACGTGCTGAGGCCATTTCTGAGCTCCCTGTCAGTGAAGTTCCGGATCTCCAGATTCCTTCAAACCCCAATCACGCAGCTTCAACCTGGAAACAGTCCGAGCAGGAGGATGCGGAATCCCATCCCGAAGTTCGGAGACAAAGGCTTGTGCTCGAGCAAACGGGCATCGACCGTGAGCTAGCGGGCAACCAGTTCTTGCCTAAATTGGATTTTTCGGTCGAGGCAGGCGAGAACCTGGGAAATCCGGTTTACGGTCTCAGCAAGTTCAGGATGAATGGCGGAATATTTTTCGAGTTTCCAATCCCCTCCAGGGCGGCTTCTGCGAGGATTTCGCAGGCTGAGGCTCAGTGGGTGAGACAGGAGGCCACAGCTTCACTCACCTTGGTCAGGATTCGAAATCAGATTGCCGATTCCGGAGTTGCCCTGGGCCTCGCACAAGAACGGCTTAAACTGGCCTCTTCAGAGCTCGAACTGGCAAAAAAGCTGGTCGATCTCGAGAGCAAGCGCTTTCTCGAAGGGGACTCGAACTTACTGTTATTGAATATCCGGGAGCAGAACCTGGCAGAAGCCGAGATTCGAAAGTTCGAGGCTTTTTCAGAGATGAAGAGGTCTGAAATCGACCTTCGCGCTGCTCAGGGTCGCCTTGAGTTAGTTGACTGACTGGGTCATTTTCCGCCAGGTACGAATCAATCCAAAAACCCTTTCCACCCGGTACGATTTCCGGGTGAAGGGGCGCACTAAATCGCACCTCATCGAAAAGAATTCGTACTCTCTGGAAAAAACGCTTGAGTTCGAGTGATAGGCTCGGCAAAATTTTCAGTATGAATTGGGATGATTCGAAGCAGGAAAGCAAGACCCCTTCCACAATAGGGAGAGAATCGTCCTTAAATCGTACCGGCTGGAAAAGTGAATCGTACCGGCCGGAATCTTTTTCGTACCGGGCTGATTTTTTTACGAACCTAATTCGTACCAGCCGGAAAAACACAGGGCTGAAAAGGGGGCAAAAATGGATAAACACTCTCCTTTTCAATGACTTGAAGGAACTCAATGCCCTGATTGGATCCGTTTCGTCCCCGGCCCACCTTATTCGTACCCAGTGGAAAAGAAAATCGTACCTGCCGGATTTTTTTGCGAATGAAATTCGCACCTCCCGGAAAACAATTCGTACTGGAAAGAAAGCGGCTCCTGAATTCATTCAGGAAATTCGTATTTTTGGCACCCTTATATATACGTTTTTATTCATAAGTCAGGAAGAGGTAAGAGATGGCTCACTCAAACACTGAAATCGTACTTCATGGAAATCAATTGACCACTCGTGAGGAACAGCGCGAGCTCTTCAATCCTGATTTCACGGTGGAAGCCAATCTGGTTAAATACTCCGCACTCTTCCCACCACACTCCCCAGAAACACCCCTCTACAGCACGCGGCACATCGACGCATTGAATCCGACGGGAGGAGGAGGGATCATTGTGACTCAACTCACGACCTCGACCTCTCCGATTTCCCACAAGGGTAAGATCGAGCAAGACCGTGTACCCGGTGATTTCGAAAAGAAGGTGTTTTACGCGATTGTCTCCATTTGGGTGACGAACGGCAAACCGGCCGACGGCATTGTTCACTTTTCTATCGGTAAGCTGATCGAACAACTGGGGCTCAGCACGGGTGGAAAGAATTACAAGATGGTCAAAGAAGCCATCAGCCGGATCAGCAGATCGACAATCAAAATCGAAGGCTCCTACGTTTCTGCGCCTGATTTCCGAAAGGATACCCGCGAATTCTCACTCTTCGCGGACTGTCAGGAGAGCCAGTCCCGTAGAGGGCGCAAAAGCCTGAATGGGAACATCGAAACTGACTTTTACCGGATCCGTCTCAACACGGCCATTGTCAGTAACATGATCCATGACTATTCGATCGTGATTCAAGTCAAGGATTACACTTCAGCATCGAGCAAGTATTACCGTCGCTTGGTGGATATTATCGAGTTTGAATTTCAGAAAGGTTCCGGAGTCGGTCAGGAGAAAATCGAGTTCTTGTTGTCTCAATTGGCAAAGAACCTGCCACTGGAAGGCGAGGCTTCCAACGTGAGTACGATTCTAAAACGGCTAGCCGCTTCTTTGAGGGAATTGGTGGAACTGGGTGGATACCGTTACGAGGTCACCAAAGTCGGGAACAACGCCCTCCTTACCATTTATTCCAAAACTTATACGCGTGAGATCTTGAGGCAGAAAACACTGGAAGAGGAAATCGAAGAGTACTTCCATGTCCATGAAAGACTGTTTTCCTCTTCGATCTGGAGTACCCTGTGCGAACCGCAAAAAGCGATTTCGGACTTTGTAGCCGCGACGGAGGAACGGATCGAATATGAAGGAAGATCATTTTTGAGAACGATCCACATTCTCGACGTGCTCGTCTTTCAATATCATGTCAGGAATGGAAAACGTCAGTTGAGGAAGTGGTCGACGGCAAACGAGGAGCGCGGATCCATTTTGAGGATAGCGAGAAGCATTCTGAATGGTGCGAACTCGCTCAAGTATCCTGACGGGTACAAGACTTATTTGGAGAGGCTTCGTGATGCGGAGGCCTTGATCGCCAAAAACCAATTGGAGGCGAGGGAGCAGGTGCGGACCCAGAGTGCGGCACAGGAGGCCGAAAAGCAGGCGCGCAACCTCTATGCTGAACTGAATAGTTCAGGCCTCAATCACTATTTGAAACGATTGAGGGAGGAGTTCCCCAAGCTCCCGGAGGACGCCATCCGGAGCGAAAAAATGGTTACGGATACCATCATGGAAGATATCCTGGATGGTTCTCTGAACCGGGTCCATTTCCGCAATCTTCAGCCGCAGCTGGACAGATCCGGATTCAGCAAGGGAGAACTCACTTAAGGGTGTTTCTTTTTCTTGCGCTGCCCGATTGGAATTTTATAGCCACCTTCGACAATGAATTGGATGGAGCCAATCGGTGTCTGTTCCAAACGATCACCAGCTGAATTGACCAGGGCGTTCTCGATCTTGATATAAGTCCCACGTACCGTCGGTTGCATGAAAAAATTCCCGATGCCGAGTCTTAAATGGGCATCAGCATGACCACCATAGCCGGCCAAATGAAATTTATTATCCACGCCCTGCCAGTTCGACGGTTTGTCCTGATGGAATTTAACCGTGGTCTGAGGCACCATCAGCCCTGCGCCGCCTCCGCCTCCCACACCCAGTGAAAAACGCTCATTCTTCGACCGCCAGAGCTCTTTCTTATACACCGCACCGAGGTGGGCATAGTTGAAACCGTCCGTGTGTTCGAAGTTGAGCCAGCGCGCATCGCCTGTAGCCTTCACTTGATCGAAGTTGAGTCCGGTGAGTTGGCCGGGGTCTCCACTTGAGTGGGGAACAAACACTGTTCGATTGTAATCCCCCGAGACTTCGTATTTTCGGTCGTTTTGAAAGACCCATTTCATGTGGTCCAGGCCCGCAACAATATCCCAGTTCTCATTGACCTCATACCCGATCTTCAAATTGTATTGCGGAATGGGAATCCGCTCGGGGTGGATGTAGTCCAGGAGTTCGGTCGATTGCCGATCATGACCGACGGCATCGTGAATGGTGAAGGTCCCTGAGGCTGTTTTAAAAGTCGCATCGGAATTGCTATGAAACCCGCGGTTATAGCCCCAGGTGATGTAAATGAAGCGTTTTTTCTTCGAAACGGGCGTGGGTAAGGCCCGGATTCCAGGAGGCGGAAGCGGATCCAAGGTTGCAGGAAGAGAGCAGGTCGCACAGTGAGCCTGACCTTCAGGACTAGGCTGGGGAAGGTCGGCCACTGTTGTGTTTTCAATGACTAGTTGGACATCAAGTAATTCGAGCTCGCTTGCGTAGATTTGCCCTTCGGAACTTTTCATGACATGGACTTTCGATTGCATGGCAATGCGATTGACTACTGAGTCGCTGATGGAAAATTTCCCTAGTTCCTCATAGGGAACTGTTTCCACCTGCCTAGCATCGGCATGTGCGATAGGGCTGGAACAGAGGAGGGCCAAGAACAGTATTGATGAACTCATCTTGAGGCATATCGTCAAAATATGATCACAACTTGAGTGCAATAAGGCCTCGAGATTACAATGACTTAGGTGTTCAGTCTTTTGAGAGCCAGTCCTTGATCTTCACCAAAAGCCAAAAAATGCCATTCAGTAGAAGCAGGGTAGTGAATGGAAAATAGAATCTGAATTGAGACCCCTCATAAGTTAGGTCCCCGGGCAAATGTCCGATCCACTTGAGGCGGTCACCGAACTTCCAGAGCAGAATTCCGACGATGCAAAGACCGATTCCGATTGTGAGCAGTATTTTTCCGGATTGTTCTGTAGGCATCGAATCAGGGGTACTGTGATGAGCGTAAAAGGTCAATTCCCCTTTTGACTCCATTTGGATTGGGTTTTTACCTGCTCCATGTTCCAATCGTGCCATGGGCCGCATTCTGTTTCTGTTCTCTATTGGGTTATTTTTTTTGTGCAATCCCTGCCGTTCCGATGAATTCGGCACCGCCACTTCCGTGGGCGACGGAACCCTCTCTCAGACCCTTAGTCTTTCGAAAAGACTCAAGAATCCGAAAGAAGAAGAGTCGCGTTCAGTGTATCTCGCATATACGCTCACCCGGAACGAGATCGGTGCTGCGACCGGGGCGACGTCTGATGCATTTAATTATACCCACTCACTGGGCACATCTTACTCGGTCTCCGGCAAGGTACGGCGTGGATTGACCGGTTCTTTTTCGACTACTCCGGCAGAGAGTCTCAGTTCATTCGGCGGGACAGGGTTCATCTCGAAAACAATCGAGTTGGGATCGAGACTTCAGGATGACGAAGAGGAAGAAACCTATCTTCCGACTATCGGGTTCCGAGGCTCGGTGGGATACCAACATTACGCACAAACTATCGCAAAAACATCGGGCTCGGCTCGAAAAGGGAGTCAGAGGAAGCGCCCCAGAACGGAGGATCAAGCTATCGGGAAAGTCTCACTTGATCTGACTCTGAACTTCGATCCTTTAGAATGGTTCGGATTTTATGGTTCTTACACCCGATTTCTATATACGCGAGATGTTTCGAATTTCATGGATGTGCTCGATGATCCCCGCGCTATTGCCACCGGCGCCGCGGAGTTCAGTTCGACGTTATCGGGATTCTCATCTAGGGAAGTCGAGGCGGGATTCGACCTGACACTTCCCTTGGATCTGTCGCTAACGGTTTCAAAGAGTGTCGCGACGAATGAAACCACTTCTGTACTCACCCATGCTTATTCAATCGAATTGACAAAAGATTGGGGAAAAAATTGGAGCATCGGAATTGGTGGCGATCGGTTCGCGAGTGACGGCAGTTCT
>CANHQK010000024.1 GCA_947462765.1 Bdellovibrionales bacterium | reverse complement strand
TCGTGGCTCGGATCGGTGAAGACCCCGTCGAAATCCATGACTATTCGCATAATGGCCCATTTTAGCCAAATAGGTCTTGCAGATCAACGGATAAAGTCCGAGAACTAGGGAAATGAAAGTCTACTTCCATGAGATCAAAGACCAGGATCTCGATTACCACTTTGACGAATCGACGCCCTGGGTGATGGATGTCATCGGAAGTCTGGACGAACGGATGGACAGGATCCAGCGTCCGCCGAACTGGAAGCCACGCTCCCGTCCGACCCAGGTCAGCTTCACCCTGCGCAGGGTGGACGATCTGATTCATGTTTCGGGTAAGGCCAAGACTCACCTTTACCTCCTTTGCTCCCTCTGTGCTGACGCTTTTCAGTTTCCGATCCAAGTTCAGTTCCACACCTTGTTGACTCAAACCGAGATGTACGCCGAGGCTCCACGGGAGTCCTCTCGCAAGAACACCTTTGAACATGAAGAGGGGCTGCAAGACTGGCTCTCGGACGAAGAAGACGAGGATCAGGTCGAGGAGGCTCCGTTCAATCTCAATGCATCGGATTTCGAGATCACCGTGGTGAAGGAACCGCTAGCGGACCTGAAAGAGATTTTGCATGAGCAAATCGTGCTCACTCTCCCCATGCAACCGAAACCCGAGGCGGATGATAAAGGGGATTGTTCGAAGTGCGGAAGAAATCAGAACGACTTCCACCGGGAGGCGGAAGCTCCTCTGCGCGAGAACCCTTTCGCGGTTCTGAAAAATCTGAAAAAGAAGACGGATGCGTGATCGGTTATTGATCCTGTTGATCCTGTTCACCCTGCTCCCCAGGCTCGAGGCGAAGGGAGCCGGTTTTCTCGATACCGGGATCTTCGATCCGAATCAGCTGGGATCAGCCATTCCGCAAGCGGTGGCGGACCAAGCTATCCTATTGGTCGGCTCTTACGCGGCTCATCGTCCTTATTCAGGAGCGGTAGCCAACACGACCGGAAGTCTGTTTGATCTCGGAATCGAGACCACTCTGGTCAAAATCGGCGATGGACTACCGGATGCTCTTAGTGCGAACGGTATCCCGGTCAGCGCATCGGCCGTTCCCGCGATACCCATGATCAAGGTCCACCTCAGAAAGAGTCTGGGAGCCTCATCAGAATTCGGACTTTCAGCCCTCACCTTCAAGAATCAGGCGGTTTATGGGGCCGATCTGAAATTCGCGCTCATCACCGCCGAAGAAGGGCCTTCGCTGGCGTTGAGATTGCTTTACACTTGGATATCCATTCCGATGCTCTACATCGACCGGTGCACCGTCATCGCTCCCGAACTCGTCTTGTCACAGCCCCTGTCTTTTGCCGAAAGCTGGATCGGTGTCGGCGGACGTTATGCTTCCGGCATCATGAAAACCACTGTTACCACCACAGTGGGACCGCTTACGGTCAGCACCGATCTATCCAAGACCGGTGCCGCCGGATCGGGCTATGCCTTCACCGGTGTGAAATTCAGGATTCCGGGTCAGACGGGGCTTCGGCTGGGCATCGAGGGCAGTTTCGATTTCGCAGGGTACCACACCATGGGGACCTTCATCGGAGTGGGATTCTGAATGGGCACACTCAGGCACCTCAGTCTCATTCTGTTCCTACTGTGCAGGACGGAACCTGTACGGGCCATGCCCGAGTCCGAGTTGGCCGGAGACGGTTGGAGGAAGGTTCTTGCCCCCTTTCTCCGAACAGGAATCCCGGTCGATTTTCAGGGCAAGGACGGACTCCCGTTACGCGGGGTCCGATTTCCGAATGCAAAAGCCACCGAGAGCGTCCTTTTTCTTCCTGGATTCTCAGAACCCTGGCTCAAATACATCGAACTCCTCCATGATCTGCACCGGAGAGGATATGAGATCCTGAGCTATGACCACAGGGGCCAGGGCTCTTCTCCCCGGTTGTCGCGTAGCAATCCGGACTCGGTCCACCTCGACCGGTTTGAAAATCATGTTTCGGATCTCGAGCGATTTCTCGAGAAATGGAAGGATCGTAGAGTTCATGTGCTCGCGCATTCGATGGGAGGTGCAATCGCACTCGCCGCTGTCGAAGGTCAGGCCACCCTGCCCGTCAGCCGGGTGATCGTGAACGCTCCGATGCTGGCCATCCGGACTGATCCTTTTCCCCGTACGATTGCAAGGGGACTCACCTCCTTCCTGGTGGCAATCGGCCTCGGCGAACACTATGCCCCGACCAAGGGCCCTCGTGATCCCGCGCGTCCCTTCGAGGAAAACCGGGGCACCTCGAGCCCTCTCCGTTACGCGTTCGAGCAGAGCCTGGCCCGATCGTATCCGGAACGTTGGGTCGGCGGACCGACCAACTCCTGGGTGAAGGCCGCCCTTGCAGCTTCAAGCCGGATTGCCCGGGATCCGGAACGGATCAAGCATCCGGTGATGATGATCATTCCCACCGAGGACCACTACGCCATACCGGACGAACTCATCGGCATCTGCCGGAACCTGAGAGAGAAGTGCCGTGCCCATGTCCTGCCGGGCTCCCGCCATGAGGTCTTCGTGGAGACCGACCGCTACAGGGAACAGGCTCTCGATGCCGTCCTTCGGAGTCTAAAGGACCCATCCGAGAATCCGATTCACCAGCGCCAGTGAGTCCTCGCGAACCTCCCGTACCGAATCGAGATCCGGATAAGTCTGACGATGCGCTGCCGGATTCCTGAGATCCTGAAGGCTCATCAGTTTCACAGCGATCTCGACGCAATCGACATCCGTCGCCCCCGGCAGACCGACCACAGGCCCCACTCCACCGTCCTTGCCCGGAATCCTGCGCGCGAAAAGCAGGAAAATCACCGCCCAAGCTCGCAAACCGTCGAAAACTTTGTACCGGTCTTGCATGATGCGCCCATTGAAGAACGTTCCGCACATCATCTTTGCCTTGTGCAAAGGAAAGTGCTCGGGAGTGATCCGTCCCTTCAAACCGGTTAGGTAGATCACCCGGTCTGCGAGAGGATATTCCTCGACGAATCCGAGCCGGTGCCAGATCTGCTGAAATTCGGGCAATGCCTCATCGATTCTCGGAAAAAGTAACTTCTGCCCCAGATATCGGTCGAGAACCAAATCGAGGGATTTGCAGTACTGGAGAACCGTAGGGGCCTTGTCGATCGGGAGGCGCTCCCGGATCCCGGCCTGCAAAAATGGCTGTTCGGCAGCACGAAGAGCGAGTCGGATCGTTGGCTCAAGTCCGTCAAAATGCGGAATCTCCTTGCGCAAGCGGGCGTCAATCTGATCGAGCTCGGGGCTTGTCTCGAGCACTTCCATGGAGGACTGGGAGAATCGCACCAGCATCTCCTCCATCTTGGCCGCTTGGGGACTCGAGCGATCCATCGAAAGGATCTCCCGGAGGATGCGCGCAGTCTCCTGATCATCACCGGTTCCGGGTTGCAACTGGCGGAACACCCGGTCGACGACAGACTCATCGCCTGCATGCTGCTGCAAGTGGCCGAGCACCCGCGCCCGCGCCAAAGGCACTCTCGAAAGGCAAAGCCCATCGAGCGCGCGATCCCGCACCGGCGGAAAAGGAGAATCAAGCAATCCCGATAAACGATTGGCCGCATCCTCGGAATCAGGATAGCTCCGGAGGGCCATCACGGCACTCAACTCGACTTGGGGATCCGGATCTTCCAAACAAGAAACCACCCAGGCTTCCCACTCCTGCAAGGGGTGTCTTTGCAGGATCCTGAGCCCGGAGATCCTCGAATCAAACGGCAGACCATCCTGTGGATGGCCAAGAACGTATTTCAAGGTTCGAACCATCCGGGAATCAGGATCCCGGCTGGACAGGGCTTCGAGATACCTGAGCGCCCCGGGACTCCACTCTGACCGTGTTTCGGCAGGCAGAGTCATGACCGGATCCAGTAGATCGGCCGAACCCACCCGACCCGCATAAAGCAAAACACTGTCGCGAATGGATGGCACCTTGAACCAATCATGCATCACCCGATCCAATGCGCTCACTCTGACTCCCGCGTCGGCTGCCGACCGGCAAAGCCTAGACCTCGTACCGGGAGTCCTGACTTGAGCCACCCAATGATTGAGAATCCTTTCTTTTTCCACATCCGAAAGAACGGAATTCCAATCGCTCCAGTGATTCAGGAGCGTGATGCCCCATTTTTCGTCGAGACCTGAAAAATGAATGGATTCCGCGATCCAGTCGGTTGCCTGTGGAAACGCCTCGATTCGCGCCAAACGCCGCTCAGGAGAGCTGCACCATTCCGGCATGGCTGAATCGAGGTGAACCAACACTGCGCCGGGATCCTGGACTTCATCAAGCTCCCGCAGAGCCGCCAGAAAATCGTCTCTATCAGGCTCGGGAATCACCAAGCCCTTAAAAAAACCGAGCTGCTCGGGTGGAGCAAGCGCCCTCAGACAAAACAGGTGGCGACGCCAGTGGCCGACCCGATCAAAAACAGATAGGCCGGCCGCCAAGTCTTGGGGATCGAAAGCCCGGAGTTCAAGCGGCAAACTCGGATGAGGGTCGGTTGCATGGAATACCCGGTGCAAATAGTCCTCGATCCGCACCTGGCTCCTCAGTTGGGCCTGATTCAAGGCATTGTCGAACACCTGGTTGGCAAAAGGATCCTCACGGAAGAAACGCACATAAGGAGCCAAAAGTTCGGGCCTCCGCTCCAAGCGTCCCAGCGCAAACAACACCGGTAGCGCAAGCTCACGATCTCCCCGGACCCAGTCGAGATCGAGGAGGGATCTCATCGGAGCGAGTGCATTCACTCCCTTCAGCTCTCCCAGGGCGACCGCGATTGCCTTGATGAGCGGCCGGTCCTGATCTTGGACGGCGGAGTCCAAGCGACTCAAAAGATAAGGTACGGCGCGAAAGACACGCGCCTGCCCCAATGCTGAGAAAACACAAGCCTGCAGACTGTTTGGAACTCCACCCAAAAAGTGGAAGAGAAAATTCCTCGAAAGAGAGCCCCCTCTCCTTCCGATCGAGCGGATTGCGCATTCACGCTCCGCCAGGTCCTGCCCGGAACGGGCCAAGTCGGCGAGAAACCCATGAGAACGCCGATCCGAAAAACCCCCGAGAATGTTTAACACCTCGAGCCGGATCTCCCCCGACTCACACTGTCGGAAGGCCCGAATCAGGTTCCGGGAGTTTTCGGGAGCGGGGTTTTCACCCCACTCCCGGATCTGCTCGAACCAACTGTTCCGCATCAAGCCTGGCGCTTGGAGTAGGAACGGCACCAGCCTGCGGCGGCAACTTCACCGCTTGGGATCAACTGGCACTTGGCCTGCTTCTCTTTACCGGTTTTATCGGAGTAAAATTGACAGTTCTTGCACAGGGCCTTCTTGTCTTTGCGTTCTTTCGAGCTTTTCGCGTTCTCGACATAGCCCAATGCAACGACGAGGGGATCGTCTGCTTTCACCAGATCAGCAATCGCGTCCCGGATCCGGAGAACCGGAGCCACAGCCAGGGCCACACCACCTACCACGAGCGTCTTCAGGAAATTCCTTCTTTCGATCTTCATCAGCAGTCTCCTTATATGGTCATTGTTTTCCTGTTCTTCAGCAGATGCAAGGCCCCAATTTATCACTTGAATCCAGCCATCCGATCAGTCACAATTATGACCGATGCAACTTCCCTCACTCCAGGATCTGAAACGCCTTGGTCCCGATGCGTTGACCAAGAAGCTGGACCCGTCAGCATTGGAGCGAGGACTCCAGTACCTCCGCGAAGGCGGATTCCGCGGCCTCGAGGTGGCCGTGGTCGGCTCAAGGGGTTTCCAGATTCAGTTCGCGCTCGATGAGGATTGCTCCGCACGAGTGGACATGACCACTTCGTCGCAACCCCTGTACTCCGAATGCAATTGTTACATGGCCCAATCGGCCAAACTCTGCAAACACCAGGCGATCGCGGCCTGGGTCACCATGACTCTTGCTCGCAAACAGTACGAACTGAACCGAGTGGATCCGGAGATCTTCGAAGTCATACGGACTTACGAAGAAGAATTCCAAAAGCTCAAATCAAATCCCCACTCTTCCCAACCCCAGACCATTTTGCACCGGGACCGCGACTACCTGACCCATCCCGATCTGGGAGTCACCTTCACGGGTTTGGTGCTTTGTCTGCCGGATCAACGGCTGGAGGGGCATGAGCTGCCACAAAGCGAGTGGATCGCTCTACCCGAGGCGCACCCTTACCGTGAGAGTCTCCTCCCGAGACCGGCAATCCAATTTTACAGTCATTCCGATCTGCCTCATCCGAGGTGGATTTCCCCCCTAGATTCCCAAGGTGGATCCTACGCACTCTTCCAGAAATCTCAGGACTGGATGCTCGCCAAAAAGAAGAGTCTCGTGTATCTGTTCTCGGACGGAACCCGGCTCCCCGTTTCCGACATCCTTTACCACAAGTTCTGCACCCTCGTGCCGGGGGAATTGCATCCGGTGGGTTCCAGCATCAGCCCCACATTCCAGGATCTCACCTCGAACCGGTTTTTCCCTAGACAATCCGATACGGTGAGCGATCCGGTTCTGACCGACAAGATCAAAGAAGACCGTCTCGACTCGATCCTTTTGTCGATCACTGAAGCCGCTTCCAGAATGGCGAAGCGCGGAAAACTCAATCTCTACTTCTCGCACGCCGAGGCGCTCGATACCTCAGGTCGGGTGTTGCCGCTTGAAAGTGTGGAATTCGCGCCACCCGCCTCATTGAAGTCCGGCTTCCATTTCGAAGCGGTAACCGACGATCACCCTGAACGTCTCGCGACACGAGTGAGACTCGATTTGCATCCGGAGTGGACCTGGTTCCCGACCTTCGCCCTGCACCCTGCGAAAAAAACTCTTTTCTTTCATTCGTTTCATCGATGGCTCGAGCGCTACCCCCCCGAAACCGTGCTGAGCGGACAGCGAGATTTCGAACGGGTCTTCAACGAGATCCAGGACGATTTCGGTGTCAGTATGGGGGAAATCCACGCGCATCCCCCGTTTAAATCGGTCAGATCGGAGGGATTCACTCCCCAGATCCGGGTGTTCTCGAACGGAACTTTTTCAGTGGAACTCGATTTCGACGGAACCATTGTTGAAGGGCTTCCGGGGCCGGTCCTCGAGCAACTCCGGATCTTGTGTGAAGGGATCGAGGCCTGGAGACCCGATTTGGCCGAGGGCCTCTCGGATACCCGTAAGCAAGCGAAGCGTTCTTTCGACAGGGACCTCTTGAATCAACCGGGTGTGGCTGCTCTCATTCAACTTGAGACCGTCCGGTACCTCCTGAAAAAAGAGCGACCATTCGATGCGTTTTTCGAAATCCTGAAGAAACGGATCGTCCATCTTTTCAATGCCAAGCTTGAAACCCCGAGTTCTGCCCGGATGGCCCTCGAGCTCTTCTGTTCAAAAAGTGCCATCGAGTACCTTCGTGGCTACGTGCTCTCGCTTGAGGCTCTCTATCAGGACCGGACACTCCCCCTGATTCTTCCGGGCAAGTCCCTGCTGGTTTCCGGTGCTTATCCTTTCTACATGAAACTCATCTACGCTTGGATCGCCAGAAGCCAGCGGGAGAGTGGATCGAAAAATCTCGATCTGAAAACCTCGGTCATCCAGAATCCTGGATTCAAGGAACCCGGACAGATGCCGGACCTCAGACTGGTTCCAGAGAATGGGCCGCACGGGGAACACTTCAAAATCGTCTTCAACCGGAAGCAACCCGGAGCCGAAGCCTTGATTCGGGCATTCCTCCCGCTCCAAAACGAAGGGGTCACACTCTCGTTGGACGGTCAGCCCATCGAAGAGCTCGAGGAAAGCGATTTCATCTCCGAATTCATCCTCGACGAGAAGCAAGACCAGGAAGGGCGGATCGACTGGTTCGAGCTCCAACCGAAGTTCTTTTTCAAGGGTGTCGAGATCGATGAGGAGCAGGCGCGGAAACTCTCGGAAAGCGGGATGCTCACCTTCCAGGGCAAGATTTACAGACTGAACAAAGCTTCCATACCCTCACTCGAAAAACTCGCGCACTTTTGGGATCAATTGGCCGGCAACACGAACGGTAAACGCGGCCAACGCAAGACGGACCGGATCTACCGGCTTCCTAAACACTCCACGCTCGAATTGCTCGCCCTGCGTGCCTCGGGCGTCCGGGTGAAAGGCGGGCCGATCTGGGAAGAGATCGTGAGATTCTACGACTCCTTGAACGAGGATCGCCCACCGCTTCCCTTGCCCAGCCATTTCAAAGGGGATCTCAAGCCGTATCAGAATCGCGGGGTTCAGTGGATCCATGACCTCTACCGCCTCGGGCTCGGTGGGATTCTCGCCGACGACATGGGTCTCGGAAAAACCGTACAGACCCTGGTTTTTCTCGAATTGCTGCGGGAAACCAACGGACTCGGTCACAGTTTGATCGTGGTTCCCACCTCTTTGACTTATAACTGGTTCAGCGAAGCGTCCCGCTTCACTCCAGATCTTCCCATTCACATCTTCCAGTCCCGGGAAATCCAGAAAGCCAAGGAGTTCCTCGACGCTCATCCTCAAGGGTTGATCATCTGCACCTACGGGCTCCTTGCCGAGCATGAGGCTTTTTTCTCGAGTTATCGCTGGACCGTCCATGTTTATGACGAAGCTCAGAACCTGAAAACCATCACAGCCAAAAGGACCACAGTTTCGCGCAAGCTGCCTGCCCGGTTCAAATTGGCACTCACCGGTACTCCACTCGAGAACCACATGGGCGAATTCTTCTCACTCATGGACCTGGTGGTTCCGGGAAGTCTCGGCGGATACGATCAATTCCGGAAGACCTACATGCAATCCTATGCGCCCGATCCGGAACGCATCCAGTACCTCAAACTGAAGACAAGGCCCCTGGTCCTCCGCCGAAACAAGTCTTCGATCCTGAAAGAACTTCCACAGAAGCAAGAGAGCACGGTGAAAATCCCGTTCACTGACAAACAGCTCGCCATTTACAGGGATATCGCTCTGTCTTGGAATACCAAGGTCAGGGAGGCGATCACCGAGGGGGGAGAAGCGAAAAGTCAGCTCATCATGCTGACCGCACTCCTGCGCTTGCGTCAGGTGTGTTCCGCCCCGAGTTCGATTCCGAATGTGGATTACAAAGAAACCCCACCGAAGCTCTCCTTATTGATGGACAATCTGAAGGCCATCATTGAGACCGGCGAGAGCGCGCTGGTGTTCACGCAATTCCTCGGCACCTTCAATTTGCTTGCCGAAGCCATGAAGAAGGAAGGAGTCCCCTTCTTTGCCATGCACGGAAAAGTGGGCCGGAAAGAGCGCGAGAGCCAGCTCCGGCAGTTCCAGGAATATCCGGGTGGCGCTGTCATGCTGATGACACTGAAAACCGGGGGCGTGGGGCTCAATCTCACCAAGGCGAGCTATGTGTTTCATCTCGAGCCTTGGTGGAATCCGGCAGTTGAGAATCAGGCCACCGACCGGACCCACAGGATCGGACAGACCAAACCGGTTCAAGTGTACCGTTACATCATGAGCGAATCTGTCGAAGAAAAGATCGAGATCCTGAAAAGCCGCAAATCCTCCCAGTTCAACTCCTTGTTCTCCGATGTCGAGAATGTGGACAAGGAAGTGGGCGAGAGCGGGTCCCTTTCGCTGTCACAGAGTGATTTTGAGTACCTGCTCGGGGTCTGAATCAATATGGATCCCTTGATCGAGATGTTCATCCGCCACCTCCGTATCGATAAGGGATCGTCTTCACACACCCTCGAATCTTACGGTCGTGACCTGATTCAGTTCGCAGGGTCCTCGGAGGCTCCCCTGATTTCAAGGAAAGATGGCGATATCGAGCAATGGCTGGCCTCGCTGCGTGACCGCAACCAGAAGGCATCCTCGATTGCGAGGAAGATCTCGGCTTTGAAGCAGTTTTACAAATTCTTGCTGCGCGAGGATCTGATCGCTGAGGATCCCACGCTATTTGTCGGAAGCCCCACCCTCCCGAAAAAACTTCCGAAGGCCCTCGATGAGCGGGCCGTGGCAGCACTCCTTCTTTCGGCCGACCGAGGCATCCCGTATCAGGGCCCCATCGGGGACGCACTTCGAATCAGAGATCGCGCGATGGTGTACCTGCTCTATGCCACCGGAGTCCGCGTGTCGGAGCTGATCGGACTCGAGCGTACCCGGGTGGATACCGAGGCTGGATGGATCCGGGTTCTCGGAAAAAGGAACAAAGAGCGGGTGATCCCTTTCGCCCCTGTGGCCGGGGAACTGGTTCTGGAATACCTCGATCGCGCACGGCCCGTATTTGAACCGCGGAGCGACCGCCTCTTTCTCGGGCAAACAGGTCTCCCTCTCACCCGTCAGGCATTTTGGAAAACCCTGAAGCGCCTTGCGACACTGGGCGGCGTTCCCGTAAACCTTCACCCTCACATGCTCCGGCACACCTTTGCGAGCGATTTGCTTCGCTCCGGGATGAACCTACGTTCACTTCAAAGCCTGCTCGGGCATGCCGATCTGCAAACCACCCAGATTTACACGCACATCGTCCCGGAAGCCCTACGTCAAGTGATCGATCAGTACCACCCTCGAGGTAAAAAATGATGCGCCCCCCGGCCCTTTCCGGTATAGAGAACACATGAACAGTCTCCAAGAAGGCTTGCTGCGACTCGGCTCCCAGTTCGTCCCCTTCCTCCTCGGAGTAGTGGTGCATGAGTTCGGACACGGATTCGCAGCCAACCTTTGGGGCGACTCGACCGCGAAGGACTCCGGACGCCTCACCTTGAGCCCCGTTCCACATGTGGATCCGATCGGGACGCTCCTCTTCCCGATTCTCGGAATGATCACGGGACTCCCGCTCCTGTTCGGTTGGGCCAAACCGGTGCCGATCGATCCCCGTCGTTTCCGGAAGTTCCGTCCCGGACTGTTCTGGGTTGCGGTAGCAGGTCCCCTGGCCAATGCCATCACCGCTTTCTTGTGCGGATTCCTGTGCATGGTCCTCCTACGCTTCGCACCGGCCGATTTCATGTTCCAACGTGAGTTCACCGAAATGTTGAAGAACGGGGTGTACATCAATTTCGGGCTCGGCATCTTCAACCTCCTGCCCATCCCGCCTTTGGACGGAAGCAAGATCATCGAGAGCGTGCTCCCCTACCCCGCCATGCAACGCTACGAGCAGATCGCCCAATACAGCACCTTCATTCTCCTTGCTTTGATCCTCACCGGAGCCATCAATTTCCTCGGGGTTCCGGTTCAATTTCTCGGCATGTTGACCCTCGAGGCGAACGCACGCCTGTTCGGGCTAATCTGATTCGATCGATTCCGTTGAGTGTTTTTTACATGACATTTATGTAAAAAATCGGTATGATCCGGTCCCTATGTTTCTGCTCACAAAACTCCTGACCGGACTCTTCCTCGGGATCCTCCTGGCCCCGGGAATCGCCCGCGCCGGAGCCGGTTCGGATGCCCATTGGGAGGATGCCGAGCGGAGTGTTCGCATCATTCGAGACCGTGCGGAGCCGGGGCGCGAAGCGGTAGACCGCCTGGTGAGTTTGCATCAGAAGAAATGCGGGGAATCGGCCTCCGCGGTTTGCCGCTTGAACGAATGTGAGGCTTTTCCCGGCTCAACCTGCCGGAAGGACCGAGCGCTGTTCTTCCGGGGCGAGGATCAAGCTTTCGATCTGGCTTCGACTTCCGCCCTTTACCGGGCACACCGGAATGGAAGCCATTATACGGGCAGCCTGGGCGCGGAGGCGCTCATGGTCCGATTTGTGAAGTCCCTCGGGGTGCTCCGCTACTTCGAATACGGTCCCCAGGCTGAGCCGGTTCTCCTGAAACGGAGCTCCAGTGGAAAGTCCGAATGGGTGTGGCGTTCCGGCGAGGAGCCTGTACGTCCTTATGATGACCTTCGCGCCCCGAAACCGGCTGCGTTCACCGCCTATTCCTTCCATGTCGAGGCCTCTTACCTATATTTCCGTGAACCGGATGGGCGGGACACAGGTATCGACCCGCTGATCTCATTCTCATCCGATCCGACGGTGGCACGCTCATTTGCCACACCGGATGAGGGGAGTCGAGGCCCCGGTCGGGTCATCGTGATTTCAGTCCCCGTACGTGAGCTCCGATCTCTTTGCAAAACAGACACCCGTCTCGATCCCGGGACGATGCTCGACACTTCGGCCTGCCTCGAGGATGCCGGTAACGAGCATTCAGAAGAAGCGGAAGTCGATGCCGTCCTCTATCCGAAAAGCGACTGGATCTTCAGATCCTATCTTTGGTAAAACCCCGACATGAACGCCACACGCAAAACCGTCCTCTCCGCAGTCCAGCCCACCAACTCGATGCATATCGGTAATTACCTCGGTGCGGTCCGGAATTGGATCCCCTACCTCGATGAATACGATTGCCTCTTCTTCGCAGTCGATCTGCACTCCATCACCGTCGAACAGGATCCGGAAGCCCTCCGGGAAAACACCTACCGCTCCATCGCCTCATATATTGCCTGCGGCATCGATCCCGCCAAAGCGACCCTTTTCGTCCAGTCTCATGTCCCGGAGCATGCGGAGCTGGCCTGGGTCCTGACCTGTCATTCGAGCATGGGTGAGCTTTCCCGGATGACTCAGTACAAGGACAAGAGCCAGAAACACGGAGCCCATATTCCGACAGGCCTCTTCACCTACCCGGTGCTGATGGCAGCGGATATTCTGCTTTACGGCACCCACCTGGTACCCGTAGGAGAAGATCAGAAACAACACCTCGAACTGACCCGTGACCTTGCTGAGCGCATGAATCACCGGTTTCCGAAATCCTCCGCAGGAGAATCCGCACCCCTGTTCCGGGTACCGGAGCCCATGATCGCCAAAACCGGAGCCCGGGTGATGAGTCTTCAGGATCCGGAATCGAAGATGTCGAAATCAGACCCCGCTCCGGGAGCCTGCGTCTTTCTGAATGACTCGGACAAAGAGATTGAAAAGAAATTCAAACGGGCGGTCACGGACTCAGGCTCTGAAGTCCGGGCAGAAGACCAATCCGCGGGGGTACGGAACCTGATTCAAATCCAGGCTTCTTTCCTGAATCAGGACTACAACACAGTGCTTCAACGCTATGTGGGAAAGCAATATGGCTACCTGAAGGTTGACACGGCGAACATTGCCGTTGAACACCTGCGTCCAATCCGGGAGAGGATTGAAGCAATCCTTAAGGATCGTAGCTACTTGGACGGAATTCTGAAACAAGGACGCACTGCGGCGAGAGCTCGTGCAGAAAAAACACTCTCCGAGGTTTACAAACGGCTCGGATTCGTTCGAGAATAGCGTCATGAGTCTGACAGCCCCAGCACCTTCAACGCGCCCGTTCACCATCCGGCTGGAACAATTCGAGGGTCCACTCGACCTGATGCTCTACCTGATTCAGAGCCAGGAACTCGATATTTCCGGAGTTTCCATTTCGAAGATCACCGACCAGTACCTGCAAGCCCTGAAGCTCATGCAGGAGATGGATTTCGATATCGCCTCGGAATTCCTTCTCATGGCAGCCACCTTGATTCTCTGGAAATCGAAGGCCCTCATGCCCAAGGAGGACGATGGCCAGGCGGATGCGTCTGAGATCGAAGTTCCCCTGACCCAGGAGGAGCTGGTCCAGCAACTCCTGATGCGGCAACGCTACCTCGAAATGGCGGGACGGATCGGTGAGAACCCTCTGCTCGGTCACGATGTGTTCACCCGACCCAATAAACGCCCTCCCATCGAGAAGATCTGGAAGGAAATGAATGTAAGCAGCATTGCCATGACCTATCAGGATCTCCTGATCCGTGAGCAACGTCGCGCACGCGTCGTCATGAAGAAAGAAACCGTCTCCCTTTCTGAAAAACTGAAGGAGTTCGGAAACCGCCTGACTCCGAAGCAGATCACGGCTCTCGAGACCTTGATTGCCGATAAAAAACTCAAGGGCGAGTGGGTGGTGGGCTTCCTCGCCTCACTCGAGCTTTCCCGTTTGAAGAAACTCAAGATTTACCAGGAAAAAACCTTCGATCCGATCTACGTCGAGTTGCTCGAAAAAATCGACGACATGGATCTGCACCAGGCATCCGGTTTTGATTACGTCCGTACAGGAGAAACACCAGCATGAGCGACCACAACGAGCAGAATGACATCCAGGCCCCCGAATCCACCGACGAGGTTCTTGCCTTCGTTCCGGGATCGAGTGTGATCGATATCGGTGAACTCCGGAAAGCACAGGCCGGCGTGGATGGCGACCTCGACGAGGAGGCCCGCCTCATCCTCGAGGAACTGAACGAAGATCCTGAACTCAAAAAAGACGTCCTCGAAGGTTTCGACGCCCAGGAGAGCAACGAAAACCTCGAACGGATCGCTGCGGCCGTTGAAAAACAGGAAGTCGAACAACTCGAGGTCATGGAGGCCCTGTCTCTCGAGACCGCCGAGGAGCTGAAGGCGCTGAACCAGGTGTTCATCGAGGAAGACCGCCTGCTCGAGACCAAGATCGCACAGGAGAACTCCGTTTCTCCTGAGGACGGAGAGGACGCACCATCCGAAGAGGAAATGAGCGAAGAAGACGCCGCACTCCGTGCCGCCCTGCCCAAGCCGGACGAGTCCGGGAATTACGACCTCGATGACTTGCAAAGCTGCATCGACACCCTTCTGTTTTATTCGGACCGCCCGGTCAGCTTGAAGCGCATGAAGGACATGCTCGAAATGCCCGAGTCATCGGACGAACCCCTTCTTGAAGCGATCCGCATCCTGAAAGAAAGCTATCAAACTGCGTCCCGCGGATTCGAGATTGCCGAAATCGCCGGCGGATACCAATTCCGCACCAAGACCTCAAAGGCTCCCCTGCTCCGTAAACTGGCGAAAGTCCAGATTCAGCGGCTCTCCCGTGGCGCGATGGAAACTCTGACCATTGTCGCTTACAAGCAACCCTGCACCAAAGACGACATCGACCAGGTCCGGGGCGTCGACAGCTCCCACTTCATCCGTACCCTGCTCGACCGGAAGCTCATTGAAGTCTCCGGACGTTCTGAAGCCGCCGGTCGCCCCATGATTTACTCGACCACCGACACCTTTCTGGAGGTTTTCGGCCTCATGGACTTGAAGGGACTGCCTCCGCTCCGTGAAATCGAAGCAATGGTCCCCCAAATGGCTGCTGCCGAAGAAGGTGCCGAAGATCCGCGTGTGCTCCAGATGCGGAAGATGGTGAACCAGATGAAAACCGAGTCGAACCATCTCGACTATGATGCCCGTGAAGACGAGCGCATCCTGCAAGAGATCCGCGAGCGCGTGAAGTCGATCGACATCTCGACCCCTTACCTGACCCGCCAGAAAGAATTGGCGGAACAGGGCATCGTCGGAGAGGAAGCCGAAGCGATCCTGATGGCGGAATTCAAGATGAACGCCACGCTGGCCGGCGGTGAGCCCGTTCAAGAAGACCCCGAGACCTTGAGTCCCGACGAGCTGGCGGAAATCGCAGGCCTTCACGCAGGGAAAGACGAAGCTCCCGGAGAAGAACTCCAGAACGGCTAAAGGATCTTGAGGTCGTTTTTGAGTGCGTGAAAGATTTTCCGGAACACACCGGCGTTGAAGTAAGCCTCACGGGCATCAAAGTACGACGTGAGATCGACTTCCTTGCTTTTGAAATTCTGACTGTACTCGATCAGATCCTGCGCGATGATAAAGAGTGCTGAGAGCGGAGTGATGAATTTCGCATTGAGGCCACGGGGGAATCCAGTGCCGTCCGGTCGCTCGTGATGCTGCGCCACGATTTGCTCAACATCCGAGGGGACCTCGCTCATACTCCGGGCGTGGTCGGCAGCCTTGTTCGAATGCATGCGGATTTCTTTCAGTTCCTCAGGCGTGAAACTGCCAGATTCCGATGCCTTGTCGAGAGAGAACACGACTGCCAATCGATCATCATTCAGAGCGAGATCATGCAAAAACGCGGCGAGCGTGAGCTTGAAATAAGTCGTATTCGACGTCCATCCTAACTTGAAGGCCAAGGCACAGGCGGCCTTCCCGAGAATGAGACTGTGGGCAGTGAGG
Source organism: Bdellovibrionales bacterium (assembly GCA_947462765.1). Classification (GTDB taxonomy): domain Bacteria; phylum Bdellovibrionota; class UBA1018; order UBA1018; family CAIMNF01; genus CAIMNF01. Next base: position 18,119 of record CANHQK010000024.1, on the reverse strand, counting down.
TAGTTGCCCTCTTTGTTCTTCAGATCGACCAAAATAGTGCTCAATTTCGGCTTCGATCCCATGAGCTTGATGGTGGCACTGACACTCGTGATCGCGACTTTCTGGGCCTCAGGCGTGAACCCCATCGAATTGACCACATCACGGACCATTCCATGGGCAAGTTCGACAGACTTGGTGGTGGCTTTCTCATCAACGGGTTCTTTGGAGATCGCCCGGTCGAGCTCTTGTTGCCGGGTCACCAGCATCTTTGTGCAATCCTCACGACGGAAATAGAAGTGAGTGAGCTTTTTCGACTCAAGAAATTTCTCGACCTCCTGACGTTCGACCAGATCGCCCTTGTTGAAGACTGGAACATAATGGCCTTCGATCAATTGGGCATAGACCGTCGCCTCGAGCGGCCCCATCGAAGGGAGGTAGTCGGGCCTGATCACGATGTAATCGGACTCCTCCCGACGCATCAGAGGAATCCTCCCTGTAACCTCGAGCCGATTGATGGTTTTGCCGAGTTCCTGCAAAATCGAATCCGTATGAATGAATTCAATCGGGGTGTCAGATCCGTCGATGCCTTGGATCAGGGTGCCGTCAGGCCCGCAGAGGATGTAGGCAGCACTGCCACCCACCTCCAGGAACGCCCTTAAAATGGTCATCGAAGTCGACTTGTGTTCGAAAACAATCAATCCGTACTGCTTTTTTGTCTTTTCCAGGTGATCAACGGCATCCAACAGACTCTGGAACCTGGTTGCTACAAGCGGACGTTTGAAGTGACTTTCCACTTCACGGTGTACTGAATCGAGCAGCGCCATCTCAGTGAAAACCAGCAAGACATCAATGATTTGATCAGCAACTTCCGGATCCGTCATGTACTTTAGATTATCACCAATCCCGGCTCGGACTGTAAACATCGGAGTTCACTTGTTTTTTTTGCTATGACGGGCTATAAGCGTCAAAACAACAGCACTGCCGGGAAGGCAGAGCGGAAAGGTCCCATGTCCTCTTCTTCAAAAGGTGCCGAACGCCTTCAGAAACTCATTGCCCAAGCAGGAATCGCATCGCGCCGGACAGCCGAGGAATGGATCCGTGACGGTCTCGTCACCGTCAATGGGAAGATCGCTTCTCTCGGTGACAAGGCAGAAATCGGCAAAGATGCCATCAAGGTCAAAGGAAAGCTGATCACTGCTCCCTCGCAGAGGGTGTATTACCTGATCTACAAACCCAAGCACGTGATTGCCATGGTCAGCGAGGACGAAGAAGGGCGAACCACTCTCAAGGACCTGATTCCACGTATCAAGGAGCGCGTCTTCACGGTCGGGCGGATGGACTATGCCGGGGAAGGCGCCATTCTCCTTACGAATGATGGTGAGCTGACTCAACAAATCCTCAAGTCTAAAGACATTGTCCGCCGTTACCACGTCAAGATCGATCGGCAGCCATCACAAGAAGATCTCGCACGTCTGGCGCGAGGATCCCGGATCGAAGGGCGCTCCATGCAGCCTTACCATGTCCGGGTAGTGGAGAACTATACCCGGAACTGCCTGATCGAGATCTCGTTTGAAGGCATGGGGGCGATTGACGTCCGCAAGTATTTCGAACTGAAAGGTTTCTTCCCCGAAAAGGTGGCTCGAGTGGCCATCGGGCATATCTCGGCTGAATCGCTCCAGCCCGGTGCCTACAAACGACTCGAACCGTCTTCGGTGAAGGCCCTGCTCGCCCAGCCGGAGCTCGCCAAAAAGAAAATCGAAAAACTGGTGGGCTCCAAAGAAGCCAAGGTCAAAGCCATCTCAGAGTCAGCCTTGAAGTCGGATGCCGAACGGAAGCGCAAAGGACGTCCATCGAAAATCACCCCGAGATCCAAGACTTCAGGAAAAATCCGTCCCAAAGCAGGAAAATAAACGGATTCCATTGATTCATTGATCAATTGGACTCTGCGCTTGTTCCCCCTCCAGTCTGTGGAATAATGATTTTGAGGGAGAACTTGGAATGATCATTCGATTACTGTCTGTATTTGCTTTGATGTTAGCGGTGGGTTCGGCTCCGGCACATGCCAAGAAAAAGTGTCATTGTTTGTGGATGAAGGATCCGACACTTTCAAACTACCAGCCCGGTGTGAACTTTATTCAACAACACTATTCGGTCAAAGAATGGAATGAGCTCACCATCACCAATCGCTTGCCCGCCTGTATTACGGAATGCAAGAATCACCTGGCTGCAAACGCCGCTCTGGTGAAGACCCGGATTTGCGAAAACAACACGCTCTATCCACCGGTCGCGGCGAATAGCACCGTTAAGTACCGTCTTGGCGTCCGGGGAGCGGTCGACCGTCCCTTGCTGAATTTAAACATTCAGGACCAGCCGGTGTACTCGTATTCGAACTACATCACCAAAAAAGTGGGCCAACCCTGCGGATACTGATCTTAAGTGGTATGAAACAAAAAGGCCCTGGAGGCGACTCCAGGGCCTTTTCATTTCTAAGTTTTGAAATCGGATTAGCGGTATCCGCCTCCGCCGCCGCGGTATCCACCGCCGCCACCGCCCCCTGAGCGATCGCCACGGTATCCGCCACCGCCACCACCCGGACGACCGCCACGACCCCCGCCGCCGCCTTCGCGGGGCTGCATCTCGCGAGCTTCGTTCACCGTGATGGTGCGACCTTCATACTCAGCGCCATTCAGTTTCTCGATGGCTGCGAGTGCTTCTGCGTCCGTGGCCATTTCCACGAATCCGAAGCCCTTCGACCGGCCGGTAGCGCGGTCTGTGATCACTTTCGCGGACTCAACCGTTCCGTATTGAGCGAAAGTGTCCATGAGGACTTGATCGGTTGCAGAAAAGGGAAGGTTCCCTACGAAAATACGTTTTCCCATGTTTGGGCTACTCCTTGTTAAATTGGCCCTGATCCATGATCGCCCTATTGCGAGTCCATGAAGCGGGGGCACTCGAACCAGGACTCAATTTGACCGGAGAAGCAGAACGCGAACTCGGACTGAAAACTGAATACAGGTACCATGACACAATCCCACAAAATCTCAGGGCCGGCAAGGGTTTTCCCGCTTGCCGGCCCGCTTGGATTTCAGAATCACTCATACTTCCATGGACTTGATGCACTCAGTCTGAATCACCCCAAGAGCCGCTTCATCAGGAGCAAGGCTTCACGCTGATCGTGACTTTTTGCTGACTTCAGCTCGGTTTCGACCTGGGCCTTCAGGGTGGCAATCATGGCGTCTACCCCGGGCCGTCCCTTAAAGCTGCTCAGAGAGCGGGCGGCATAGAGTCGTTCGTTCAGGCTCGCACTCAGGTCACCGGCAGTCCGGGAGAGGATTCCTGTGATTTCCGTTTCAACATCCAGGTTCCCCTCGCCGAGTTCACCGAAGAAGAAGGGCAAACCTTCCACATGGCTGAGTCGCCCGAGGATCGAGGCACGCAGGCGGGGCAAGCCTCCCCGACTATCGCGTTCGAAGCGCTTGCCGAAGGAGAACACACCCATCTTGATGTTGAGTGCGATCGCATCCGCTGCACCCCCCTGAGCTTGCATGAAGGGGCTCGCCTTCAATGCTTCAGCAGAAGCCTCGGCAAGCGTCAGGATTTGTTTCTGAACCGCACCCGACAGAGTCTTGAGCCCCAGTGCATATTTGAGACCGTTCAGAGCCCGGGTTCTCATGCCCGCCTCGGAAAGATCTCCGATGACCTCGGGAAGGAAAGGACGGAGAGACTTCAGATTGCTCCGGACCGTGGAGGCCAGGGAGGCTTTACCACTCAGATGGTAGAACCGGAGGACTCCCGTCAGATCCGAAACCAGCCGGGTCATCAATCCGTTCAGATCGTCTTCTGATTTCACCGCAGCAATGGCATCAGCTGTGAGGACCGCCTTTTGCATATTCTGGAGGGCTTCTGCCAATGAGACATCCCCTTCGAGTTTTTCATCGTCCAGACGCTTGATCGCGGTTTCGACCGACAGGGTCGGATCGTTTTCGATGTCATAGCGCATACAAGTCGGATCAACAGCGCCGGCTTCCTCGGTGTCGGCTTCGGCATCGTTACAGACTGCCATCAGAGGATCCGAGGACTTCACGTCTTTCATGCCATTGTACAGAGCACTCAACACCTGGCGGTCGTACTCAAGGAGCGGACCCTCCGCGCTATCGTCCTTGAACACCTGGCGTTCGATCTCGTAATCGTTGTAATCCATGATCGAGCTCGAAAACAAGCTGTCCGGATTGCTACGATCAAACACGAGCGAGCCTTTGAAATTGTGGGCCAGACCGAGCGCGTGCCCGACTTCGTGGAACAGGGTGCCCTTCATGAGCTGGATAGCGAACTTCTCGGCAGCGTCCTGAGTCATGCGTCCGGAGCGGAGTGCCTCATTCACGGCCTTCAAATCACGCATACAACGATTCCGGAATGCACGCCCGTGGTCATGCTCCTTGCTCTTTGACTCGTTCTCTTCGACCTTGTCGGAGTATTTGCCGTTGGCCCAGTAGTCGGCACCGATCTGAAACCAGGCCACAGGCATATAAATCAGGCTGTGACTCTGCTTGCCGGTGAACGGGTCTGAAGCCTGCGACTCGTACGCAGCACCGGCCACGAGACGGCTATCCCAGTTGATCACATTGTAGCGGGGATCTCCTAGCTTCACACCTTCAGGGAGACGTCCCATGAATCGCACCACTTCGCGCTCGATCCCTGCAAAGGTCTTGAAGTACCGATTCCAACCGAGGAGCGCATCGCGGACCACGGGGAGGTGTTCGTCTTTGATGTTCGGGGTGACGTACCAGTCGATGGTCTTCCCGTCGCCGATGTCAAAGTGCTGAGCAAACGCCAGTTTCTCTTCACCTTTCCGAATGGTCTCACCGGAAAGCATCCGAAAACGGGACAAGCCCCCCTGCAGACCACCGGTCGGATCGGTCGGATCCATCCGGATCGCTTCGAAAGACGAAGAAGGAGCCAGGGCCTCCTTAGGCATAACGGATTCCATCATTTCGACCACGGATCCATCGGCCAGGAGCAAGCTGGTTTCCTGGAGAACGAGATTTCCTTCCTTTACGAACTCAAGTGAACGGGTCCAACGGTCCTTCGGAGATTTTTGGGAACCGACTACAGCACCGGTCAGGAACTCGGAAGAATCGGCATCCGATACGGTGAGGGTCTCTTCGGTCTCTGACAGAATCTTGTATCGGCTCACCAGACGATCCGGATGATTCACATCACTCGGGTAAGACCGGGAGGCATCTTCGATCAGCTGGAGTTCCTTGCCATTGATCTTGAAGTAGACCGGGATGTGCCCGATGGCCATGCTCTGGTTGTAAAGATCCATGTCCTCGTCATAAAGCGAGGAGTACTGGAGGTCGGCTCCATACAAAAACTCTTTTCCAAGAATCTCACTTTTTTTCAAAGTGATCTCTGCAGTAATCGCCTTGGTCTTCCCTTCCTCGGGCTGGGTGGTGGCATGGGTCGGTGAATCCGAGGTGGGAGCGACACTGACCCTGAGACCGGCATCGGCCGTCTTCACATCCTGAACCATCGGAGGCCGCGCCTGCTTGGTGCAGGCACTCATGAAGCTCAAGGTGAACAGGGCCAAAAGGATGAGGGGGAGTTTTTTCATGGGCATTTCCTTTTCGAAGCCCGGATAGTACCTGACAATTTTAATAAAGTAAATAAAATTGTTCGGATTCGCTCGTAAAAATAGAGGATTCTAAGCATCTCTCCTCGAGAGTCGGACCTGCTCCAAGTGTTCTGAATGCCGAGAGAATTTTACATCCATCTATGAATCCCGTTGACTTCCCCACCGCACGGGATTAGGCTTCGAGGCACAGGTACACCTGAAAGTTTTGACGCGGGGTGGAGCAGCCTGGTAGCTCGTTGGGCTCATAACCCAAAGGTCGTCAGTTCAAATCTGGCCCCCGCAACCAATTCGAAAAAGAGGTCCCGGTCGTAAGATCGGGGCCTTTTTTCGTTTAAGGTCTACTGGGGTCACGGTGCGAACTGACGCGCGAGCAGAGCGAGCCCTCGTCAGTTCAGAAATCGGCCAAGACGGCCGATTTCCACAAACCGAACAAAGTGAGGTTTGTCCGAAGGGGCGAGGCCAGGAGGGCCGAGCTGAAATCTGGCCCCCGCAACCATTTAGAAAAGCCTCGGTCCCAACAGGGATCGGGGCTTTTCTCATTTGGTACTCCGAGGGGTCAGCATGCAGAACTGACGCGCGAGTGGAATGAGGCCAGGATGGCCGAGCTGAAATCTGGCCCTGTATGCCCTTCAGATCTCGATCCAATTGACCCAGCGAATGAATCTCCGTGGGTAACAATTGTGATTCCCGGACCCGGAACACTGAATACAAACCGCCCGTTTACAGGTCTCACATTGGGAATCCGAAGGAGCACGCTTACAGAAGTAGCAAATAGAGTTCATGTCGACAGTCTAACCATATCCATATCGAAATCTCCTAAGAATCTCACCATCGCCTCAGATCACCCGCACATTGACATCTCCTCACCCCCTACGCAAACTTGAACCATGATCATCAGAGGGCTTATTCTTGGATATTTATCAGTATTCTTGGTGTTCGATGCCACCGCCGCCCCGAGCAAAGCCCCCCTCAAAATCTACGATGTGGACCCATTCTCGAGTCGAGCCTCGGTAGTAGTGAAGTACACCTTCGGGACTTACCTGATCCCCAATACGGATGTCCGCGGACAAATGGAACTTCACCCAACACAGTCTCTGTCGGGAGTACGCATTGCCTTCGGCATTCATGGATTCAAGTCAGGAAATAAAACCCTCGACTGTCATCTTCAAGAATCGCTCGGACTTGACTACTCTAAAAGCGGATTTCCAGACCGGCATGTCTGTGAGAACGATCTTTTGCCAGCTCGTGGAGCAAACGCGGTGGTATTTCCCGAAGTCACTTTCCAATCCGAAGACTCGAATTTGGACTTCACCAAAGCCAGCGAACTTCCAGTTGAGTTCGAGGTGAACGGAATCTGGCGTCTGCACGGCGTTGAAAAGGCCGAAAAGGTAAAGCTCACGATTCAAAAGCGAGGGAACGGAGTCCTGGTCCGCGGAAAAAAGACCTTCTCGCTGAAGGACTTTGGCGTTACCGTCAAAAAGTTCTTATTTATCTCGGTGAATGATGAGGTCCAAGCTGAATGGGAAATCCTTTTTGAACCGGAGAAATCATGAAATACCTAGTCTGGTTAATTTTCTGCATTTGTACGGTATCCAGAGCCGAGGCTACTCCCGGCGAGAAGCCGGAGATCCAGCTCTCGGCTGGACAGGGTTTCGGGCTGTCCTCGTCGGTAGGGGGTGAAACCCTGACTCAGATCCAGGTCGCGAGACTGCACCCGGTATTGCGTGATCTCGCGCCTTTTCAAATAGGGTACGGAGTTCGCTACTCGCATTTTGGCGCTGACTCAATACTTTCAAGACAGTATTCAGCCGGAGCGATCAATCTCGGAGTCCATGCCTCTTATTTGGGACTGGATTGGATCGACCTCGGAATGAATATCGATGTGTTTGGAATTGCCACCGGCTCCGATGTGGGACACCGGACCAATCTCCTGAGGGGTGGGAAAAACGATCTCGGTTTCCTGAATTCGGAGTTTTTCATCATGAGACGCTTGCCACACTCGACCTTTGTGAGAATGGCATTCATGCATGTTGCGAGCGGAGTTCAGCCCCAAACCTTCGTCGACCTCATCGGCCTAAGTATCGGGATGATTTGGTAGATCATCGAAAACACCTCTGGATTCTGGTTCACCTCTGGGTGATGCAATTACTTCATAAAGTATATTTAAGAAATCACTTCAAATGGTAACCAACATGTGCTATACCGGGCACCATGAGAGCATGGATGACCCCGTTTTTGGCACTCTTTTTAACCCCTTTGAGTTCCACCGCCGCCGATCTTCGGGCCTTGAACCAACTCTTCCAAGAGCGATTCTATCTGGATTGGGTCGAGAACCGCTGCGGCGAAAACACCGCCCGCTTGGTTGCGGCTGCAAACCAACGACGAATCGACCTTTCTGAATCGGTTATTATCGGAGCCGAGGACTTCATGGGCTACTTCGGGCTCATATCGGGATATGTGGCCCGCGAGGGAGGGTCAATGATTCAGCCAGCCCCCCAGCAGGCACCCTTCCGTCACCCGGGTCGGAACAACTGGTACTTCCATGTTTTCCTCGTTGCCATGGAAACGGTGAACCCTTCCACACGCGGGCAAGTGGCGGTTTATGATTTGAGTTTCCTGAATCAGCCGACCGTACTGAACCTCACCCGCTACCTCGACCAGATGTACATGCCCGAGGGCACCTTCGGTGATCCGAACACCCGGGCCAAGCATCTGAAGAGTTTTCAGTTCTCGATCTATGACGCCCGAACCTACGTCACGCAGGGGCAGAGCAAAGCCCGGATCAGGGACAAGACCTACCTCAGGGACTTGTTTCCGTCTTACTACCGACACCAGTCTCCAAACGACTCGGAATTTTTCGGAGCCTTTTGATTGCGACACCCGTAGCGACGATCCCGATTCCGAGCGCGAATCCTGTCAGGATGCGTCCAAAGCCGAGCACCTCGAAGTGGCAAAGTCCGGAAACCACCGGAACCCCAAGCAAAACCCCTCCAAACAAGACGATGGCAAGGCCCGTGATCCAGCTCTTGAGAGTCCATCCCGGCCAAGTCCCGAGAAGGATCCAGACCAGATTCCCGCTCAAAATGGCCAGGAACGAAACACTCCTGGCGAATGCTTCCCCTTCACTCCGTGAGTGCAAGTAGACCCACAAGCAGATTCCACTCAGAATCCCGCCCTTTAGGAGCGCCTGGCCAACTCCGGTGAAAAACCCGCGTGTGGGAGCCCCCACTTCGGGAACAGGACGGTTTTCGAAGGTCAGTGAAGCGACCGGATGCACGAGTACCTCGAGCAAAAGGATATGGATGGGCAGAAAAATCCGACCGGCATCGAAGAGAACCGGAACGATTGACAGTACGAACACGGGCACATGGAAGGCGATCAAATACGAGAAACTCGTTCCGAGATTCGAGAAAATTCGCCGGCCTTCGAGTACGGCTTCGATCAAACCGGAAAAATCGTTTTTCATGAGCACCATTCGGGCCGAGGATCTGGCCACATCCGTTGCATGTTCACCCATGCTGATACCAATGTCTGCGAGCCTCAAGGCGGGTGCATCGTTGATTCCGTCTCCCGTCATGGCGACCACTGCTCCGGACTCCTTCAATGTGCGGATGAGATCATGTTTTTGCTCAGGTGTGACCCGAGCAAACACCATCCCCTCGATATAGGCCGCTTTGCGTGCGGTTTGGTCCAAGGCATCGAGTTGCTCTCCGAGGTAAACCTTCTCCTCCCCCGTTCCGAGTCCGAGGCTACGCATGACCGACAGTGTGGTTCCCGCGTGATCGCCAGTCAGGATCTTGATCTGGATCCCGGCCTCTCTACATCGACGAAGCGACTCCCTTGCCGATTCCCTCACGGGATCCTCGAAAACCAGGAATCCGAGAAACTCGAGATTCTCCTGCCCCGCCCTCTTGGCTGCCAATCCGAGAATCCTTTTTCCCGTTCCAGCCAGGTGTTCAAGCTCGGCCAGGATGGCCGTTTGTTCTTCCGTGTTGGACACACAAGACCGGATCACCCCCTCCACCGCGCCCTTCATGGCCACCGTCTCAACTCCCTCAGGGTCGGACCAGACCCGACTCACCACCTTCGTGATCGGATCGAAAGGTATTTCTGACACCAGCTGAACACTTCTTTCCGGGGCTCGGGTTCCCTCATGAATGGCAAGATCCATCAAATCGACCGGATGCTCCTCACAGGCCAAACGTGCCAGAGTTCCGAGTTCCTCTGAGCTCAATCCGCATTTCCATGGTTGAATGGAAACCAGTCGGAACCTCCCCTCGGTGAGTGTACCGGTCTTGTCGGTGCAGACCACCTCTACCCTTCCGAGAGCCTCGACGCTCGGAAGCGATTTGACGAGAACTCCATGGCGAGCAAGCCGTAGCGCACCCAGGCTCAGATAAAGAGTGAACACAATTGGAAATTCTTCAGGAATTCCCGACATCGCAAAGGTGAGACTGGCAATGATTGCGGCCACACCGTCGTGGTGTCGCAACCACTCCCCCACACCGAGAATGACAGCGAGCAAGATGGCCGCGATGAAAATCTGTCTCACCAGTCGTTGAAGATCCCGCTGAAGAGGGGTTTGGGTCTCGGTGGCGTCAGAGATCAAGGATGCGATCCTGCCGAATCGCGTTCCGCTCCCCGTCAGTCGAATAAGACCGTACCCACTTCCTGACATCACTTCAGTTCCACAGAAGAACGGCTCTCCCACGGGCTTTTCCAAGGGTACGGATTCGCCAGTCAGTGCCGCCTCACTCACCTGAAGGGAGCGTCCCCGGATCACCTCTCCATCCGCAGGTAGCGTCTGACCCGCCTCTATGGCGATCACATCCCCTGGGACAAGGTCGGTCGAAGGCAGCGTCTTGAGCTTACCATCCCGGAACACCCTCACATGGGACCTGATTTCTCCACGGAGGGCTCGCAATGCCCGATCGGCCCGGACACTGAGCAGGACTCCGACCCCCGTGATCGGAACCCAGGCCACCAGCATCGCAATTCCATCTTTCGTAGCACCGATAGAAAGGTAAACCCCGGCCAGGACCAGGAGCATGAGCCCCATTGGATCGGACAAAATGCGCCGAATCTCGACGAATCGGACTCGGGAGGTTTTCGGCACGACTACGTTCGGCCCCGCTACACGCAGTCTCCTCTTCGCCTCAAGCGAGGAAAGCCCTGGATGCAGCGTCTCTAAGTCAGGAGGATCTTTCATGTGCAGGTCGTACTCCAAGCGAAAGGCCCGATCGGATTCCGACCGGGCCCTTTCTTGCAATTTACCGACCTTGCTTGGTTACTGGAGCTCGTAGCTGATCGAGGCGGCTTCGATTTGAGTCTGGTTGCCGAGCATCAAACGGAGCGAGCGACTCTGCGCATCGCCAGACTTCGTATTGGCGTACAGAAACTCCAAGGCGCTTTCATCAGTCAAACCGAGCGCAGCCTTCAGGTCGATGGTCGTCAGCGTGTTGGTTGCGAACACCTTGTTATTGGCCTCGATCACTTGCTCGAGCTCGAGTGCAGTCCCCTTCGAAAACAGATCGGACTTCACCTGCAGGGCGTCTCCACCGGCTAAACCGACCTTCTCGCCCGAACACAACATGCCTTCGACCACACACAGGATCTGACCTGCCATCGACGAGACGTTCGCATCGGTGGATTCGAAACGACGGATCTTTGAAATCTTCAAGGTAAGCGTCTTCACCTTTTTGACAGACTTTTTCTCAGGAAGCCTCAACTCGGCCTGCATCACCAGAGCGGCACTCTTGTTGTAGCCGATTTCTTTTCCGTCCTTGGTGAAGGTCGCCTGGGCGCCTCCGAGGTTGATCAGATTCGAAGCCTCTTCCGCGACCGCTTCGCTTCCTTCGACCGCGTCACCCGCGACCTCCAAAGAAGCTCCCTCAGACCCGGCGACTCCTTCGGACGGGACTTCGCCTTCCGGAGCGGTCACAGCCGGTGCTTCGGTCTTGATGGACAATTGGTTCTTCAAAGCCACCACGCTTTCCTCTTTCAGATCCGCCTCCGAAAGGGCACTCATCAGTACTTCAGTGGCCAAGGGCGCCACTCGCGGGGCCCCACCATTCGCCTGATTGCTCTTCAAAGCCTTCAAATGGAGGCTCTTACCACAAGCAGACAAAGACAGGAGGGTCACTAAACCGAGAATCAGGGGCTTTTTCATTTTCATACTCCGGACGGATACGGGGTTGAACAAACTGGAGCGGAGTATAAAACATAATTCCTGACGCATCAAGTCAAAAATACACAAACGGAAAAGAGTGGCTTTTGTTAATATTTACTAACATTTACCAGCCCTTGAATTCGCGAAGGCCTTACTTCCCGACCGTCTCGAACTCTTCGCAATCCTTCTCCTCATCTTCAGAGGGGAGCTTCAGAGTCGGATGGTTAGAACACATCACCTCTTGGATCTTCTGATCGGCAGTCAAGCCCGAGTTGGATTTGCCACAGGACGCATCAACCCGTTTCACCAATTCCTGAATATTCGGCGCAGTCACCTTCAAGTCATGAAGGACCATTTGATAGTCCAACTGCTCGGTAAATGTCTTCTGATCTTTTCCGTCATTTTTGACCGGCTTCACGTTACACGCGTGATGGACCGGAGGGCGCAGAACACAGGATTGCTCGAACTCGCCGGCGGGAATCTGGACACGTCCCTCGACTCCAGCCACAGGATCGAAAGTCAAAACCGAGGAGTCTTTCCCTCGGACCTTGCTCATGGGATCACACTCACAATTTTTGCAATTTTTGACCACGAACAAACGGGGCTTCAGATATGCGGCCGCCCCAAAGGGATCGGCATCTGCCATTTCATTCAAACCCTTCATGAAATCCTTCTGCTTGTCCGAATCCTTCGGATCGAAAGCCAACAAGCGGTCGTGGTACTCAGGAATGAACTTTCCCGGCCGAGAAGGATCCGGGAAGAAAAAGAGCCCGTTACCGCAAGCCTGACAATAGAACCCCCGAACGGACTTACCCTTGTGAACCCCAGCGGGAACGCGGGGAGCATCGAGTGTGGCCACCTCGAACCCGACCTCCACCATTCCGTTTCTTGACTTCAGCTGAGCCCCCTCCATCATCTTCGTGCCGGTAGTTTGAAAGTCTTTCGAGCCCTTAGCAATCGAACCGAGCAAAGAGGCATCCGGCACCAGACATCCCTCTTGCAGGGCCGAAACCCCACCGGCAATGGACTTGGGGCTGAATCCGGCTTCACTGAGCCGGCGGGTCAAAGCGGAGGTCTTGTCACTGGCAAAAACCAGCGTCTCGATCATGGCCTGAGTCACCTGCTTGAAAGGCGGGAGATCGCACTTCGGGTTCAAGACCCCCTTGCTTTTGAGTTTGGCGTAAATCAGGTCCACATCCCGATCGATCCCGCCTCCATTCAGAAACTTTCTAGTCCTGGCCTTGATGCCCAGGGTTTTCCGGACAGCATTCACCGACTTGTTGAATGAACTCCGGATGTCCCGCTTCAACGCCTCAGGCATCGAAGCGGGAGCTCCGAAAAAATTCCCGGATACCTGACTTCCGATAGCAGGCGTTTTCGAATCGAACGTCACTACGACCTTTCGCCTCGTCGGACAATTCAGACCCGGAGCCGGGGGCGGCGATTTCCGCTCCCAGTAGGGACTGGCGTGGCCTTTCGAAGTAGCAAGAGAAACATCCTTGTTCTGCTGGGTCAGCAGACTTGAAATCGCATCTGCCCGGCATTTTGACAAAGCCTCATTCGACTTGATGCTCTCCTCGAGGGTTTTCCCGTAAAAATGCTGGCCGTCTGCAAATCCATCGACATTCAGTTGGACCTTATCCTTCTGCGCGCTTGCGATGGCTCCGACCAATCTCTGGAATCCGGAAGAATCGAAGCCACCCCCGGAATTCAGATCACACTTCCCGGTCACAAAAGCATTTGTATCGAATGCAGCCTTGAACCTGGGTACGCCGGACTCGTCATACTGCAAATCCACACAGACTCCGGTCTTACCTCCCGCCAACCCCTGGTTGTGCAACTCCAGAAACAGTAGGGCCGCCCCGGCTTCCGTCTCATCCTGGTAATTCAAAGTCCGGGGCTCGGGGTTCTGCGCAACCGCTCTACAGGACAACATCATCCCGATTAGAAAAATGATCCTTCTATTCATCACTCTATCCACCACTCTATCCATTGATCGGCGGCCCCCTCTCTCAAGTATTTCTGAAAACCCCGTGGACAACAACGTGAAAAGGGGTATTTTCAGGGTTATGGACCCATCCATCAACTTCATTGATGTCCAGTCCCCGATCAATTGGGATGAGTATTTCATGTGCCAAGCGATCCTCGCAGCCTACCGATCGAAGGACCCCTCCACCAAGGTGGGGGCCGTGTTCGTCGACCAAAACCATCACCAGATCAGCATGGGTTATAACGGATTTGTGGCCGGCATCGACGAGTCGAAGCTCCCTTGGGGAAAGGACGGAAGCGTCGGCGTGGAACACCAGAAGTACGGGTATGTGGTTCATGCGGAGGCCAACGCCATTTTGCACGCGAACGGGAACCTTGCCGGATCACGACTTTATGTGACCCACTTCCCCTGCCATGAGTGCGCCAAACTGGTCGCTTCAAAGAAAATCAGCGAAGTGATCTACCTTTCGGACAAGCATCGGGAGACCGAAATGAATCGCATCTCCCGTAAGATTTTCGAGCTGACCGGAATGAAGACCCGCCAACTCAAGATGGAAGAAGGCCTGATCGACGGGCTCAGGCAGCACTTCCTCCATTCCATCAGGGATCTGTGATGGAACGCCTGGATTTGATCATCATCGGTGCCGGAATGACCGGACTCGCTGCCGCGAGGATCGCCTTGGATCGAGCTCCGGACCTGAAAATCCTCATCCTCGAGAAATCAGCCGGTCTCGGGGGTCGGCTGGCCACTCGACGTTCGCCACCCGCTGTTTTTGATCACGGTGCCCAGAGCTACCCGGTTTCATCTTGTGGCCCATGGCACGAGATCTGGAAGCGCTCGGGTCGAATCGACGAGTGGACTGACTCCAACGGAGTGAAGGTCGGAAGTTCTCGGGCGGGCATGACCGATCTTGCCAAGCATCTTGCACAAGGACTCGACATCCAGAAAAGCATGAAGGCGGTTCAGCTCAAACGTCAGCCTACTGGGTGGTCTGTGATTTGCGAGACCGGCGAACATTGGGAGAGTCAGCGAGTCCTGATCACCGCACCGGCCCCTCAGGGACTGGCCTTGCTCGAAGCCTCACAAATCCCATTTCCTCCCGGCCTGGCCGGGCTCATCTATGATCCCGCTCTGGTCCTGCTGCTCGGGCTCGAGCGCAGTCCGCAGGGTAACGACCCATTCTTGGACCCCGTTCATCCCCCCATCCTGTCCGTGACGGATCAAGAACTGAAAAAAGTCTCCGGTACCCCTGCATGGACCGTGGTGTTCGACCCCGAATTTTCTGCAAAGTACTTTGAAGCCGATGAGACGGAAGTCAAACGATTGGCACTTGAGGCGTTTCGGAATCAATTTCCCTCCATCCCGGTCCGCGATGCCCAACTCAAGAAGTGGCGCTACTCGCGCCCGCGTCAGATTTGGTCTGAAGCCGCTCATGCGGTCCAAGGAAGTCCGGGTCTGGTCCTGGCCGGGGATGCTTTCGGCGGTAACGGGATTGACGGGGCGCTTCTCTCCGCAAAGACCTCGGTTTCTCTTCTCTTTTGAGCTCAAAATCGATCCGGCTTTTTCCGATACGGGTTCATGTTTTCTCAACCTGATCAGCACCTGTCTCCCGAACTCTCCATTCAACTTCGGACCGATTACCGTGGCGACCTCACCGGAGTCCGTGTCCTCAGGCAAGGTCAGCGCATCGACTACGAACGGACCAATCGTCGGGCGCACGCGGTGTTCGATGCTCCCCGTGCCGAGCTCGGAGAATTTTTCAGAAGCTCACGGGATTTCGCCAAAGTGTTGGGCGAGGGAGCCGTGCTGGATCTTGGATGCGGAGGCGGTGGACTCGTCAAGGATCTCCGGAGTCTCGGCATGGAGGCTTTCGGCCTGGATCTCGTACTGGACCCTGGCTGTCAGCGTTCTTCCGCTTTTGTAAGAGGAGACGCCTACGATCCTCCGTTCGCACCCGGCACATTCAAATGCATTCTAAGCATTTTCAGCGTTTTTCACTATGAACCCGCGCAATCCATTCCCCGGTTGCTGGGCCGCAGTCTCGATCTGCTCGCTCCGGGTGGCCGACTCCTCATCAATGCCCTCCACCGCGAGGAAACCCACCACCTGGTGGTTCAAATGGCCCACCAACGTGGAGCCACGGTGTTCCAGGATCTCACGGATGGCGCGCTCCAGATCATCCGGATCTGAAGCCCCTCAATCGTAGTAGATCGATTTCTGTTCCTGACCACCGTAATTGAAAATGAAAGAGGGCGCCGATGGAGTTCCATTCGCCTTGCCCCCGAGAATCTGGATCAGGAAATCACGTTGATTCATCTCGCCTTGAAAGCTCCCGTCAGGCTGGCGGATTTTCACGGGTTCTTCACTGACCCCCAGGCAACCCTTGGTGGCGTTATTCACCGTTGAAAACGACACATTCGACATCCGACCATCCATCGCATTCAATTCAGCCATGGTTTTTCCCTCGAGTGATCCGATGGACGAGACTTCAGCCACACCGCTCCTGAAGTCGTCACGCGAGGTCCAACTCATCTGATTCACACCCCATCCGTGCAAGACCACTCCGCGGGAGAGCATTTGATCATTCACTCCGGGCTCCAATCCATGAAGCCTCAAACTCCTGCCCCAAGTACCATTGTATTCGGTTTCAGCCCGGATAAACCCCAAGGATGATAAATTGGACTTGTGCTCGTTACCGGTTTTTGGACTGGAACCGAATCGATCGTTCCCGCCCTTCTCAGAGGGAAAAGGCGTTGGGGTGGGCCTCATTTGACTCCTCCGCGTGTATTCAGCTTGAGTCAACTCGGGCACTCCATCCCCATGAGCCACCCAGGTTTGATTCACCACCCGGTGGGTTGTCAGATCCAGAACCATCATTCGCCTCGAGTTCGAGGGCTTCGTATAGTCGACAATGGTCAGGTATCTCGAGTTCCTCGGCACTTTCCCAGACCTTTTGAGCGCTTCGTATCCCGTCAACGCCTTACTGAACGCATCAAACGAAACGAACTCACCGTCGCAATCCGGAGTCCCATCCCCCTTCAAGCGGGTCATCTTGATGCTTTCCATCTTTTTGTAAATGAACGGTGCACCAAGCGGAGGGAGCGACTCGGGCCCACTCTTGAACTTCCTGACGATCATTTTGTAGGCACTGACCTTGAACCGTGCATAAGCAAGGTAGTAGGCGTTCGGGTCTCCGCCTAGTGCGGCCGTCGAACACTTGGCAAGCTCTCGATCGGTCTCTGCCGCCTCGGCGGGAGAGACCCTCAATTCTTGTTTGAGCTTCGTGAGAAACCCGGGATCCATGGCCTTCCCCCACTGACAAACTGAAGACAGGTCCGACTTCACCGCAGACACCAACAAGGCCAGACGACGATCCCCTGAGTAATTGAAAGACGGGTCGCACATGCCGGTCCCCAGGTAGTCCTCCTTGAATGCCTGATACCGATCCTGAATGGAAAGCCCCTGGGACACCTGCTCGACGGTTTCTCCCGCACCGGAAACTCCCACGTCCACCGGGCAATGACTCGCAGCCCGTGCCGAACCCGACCCGAACAAGGCTATTCCCAGGAAAATAAATCGAAAAAGAGTCATAAGCTCAACCGGTCTTGGAACCCAACCGCCGCTTCTCATCTTGACGCATGGCAGGTCGATCTTCAATCTCCATTTGGGAAAGTCTTAAAAACCGGGCAAAGCGCCCGCGTCGACACAACTCGAGCTTTTCGATCCGACTCAGGCGCTTGATCCGAATCTCAAGCCGAAGAGCGGTGGACCGGTCGAAGCCCCCTTTTCGGAGCATGAATCGTTTGGGAGGCGAACTCCGGAAAAATTTCGCACCCTTACCATCCACATGCTGCTGGAAGCGCGCAGACGGATCCTTGGTGACTCCGGTGTAGAGTCGGCCGTTTTCAGCCTCGATGATGTAGACAAACCACTCCAGATCCATTTACGCTCCCCCATCAGGATAGGAGAGCTCCCATGAGTTTTCAATGGATCGGAAAATCAACTGACGGATCGACCGTCACCCTCCATCGGTTCCACGAGAATCTGTTTCAAAAGGCCTCCTATTATTCTCCTGAATGGGAAGTGGCCCATCCCGGACTCTCACGGGTCGGAGCCATCGTGGATGTCGAAACCACCGGTCTCCACCATGATTCCTCTAAAATCATCGAGATCGGAATCCGTACCTTCCGTTTTAACCGGATCACCGGAGAGCTCCTGGAACCCATGGAACGCTACAGCGCATTCGAGGACCCGGAAGAGCCCCTGCAGGACGAGATCAAGAATCTGACCGGCCTGACGGATGAGATGCTGAAGGGACAATCGATCGACTGGAGCACGGTCGACCG
>CANHQK010000023.1 GCA_947462765.1 Bdellovibrionales bacterium | reverse complement strand
TGTCCCGGTAGGATCAGATGCTCCGGTTTCAGCAAGGATTTCAACTTCTGCAAGCTGTCGTAGTGTTCCACTGGATTTCCCGTGGGTAGATCATCTCTTCCTGTGTCGCCGTAAAAAACGGTGTCCCCGGTGAAAACAAAGGGGCCCCAGGATGGGGTGAGCCCATCCCAGGTGTGACCCGGAGTAAGCCACAAATGCAAGGGGCCTGCCGCAGTCGAAAGTTGCGTGTCCTGACTCACCCTGAGGTCCACTCGCGAAGAAGGTGCATTCCGATGCATCACCAGAGGGGTCTTGAGGGCTCGGGCCAGGTCTCCTGCGCAGCTCAGGTGGTCCGCATGGGTGTGAGTGTCGATGACTGCAATGAAGCGGTAGTCCCTTAGTTCGTTGGAAAGTCTGATAGTGAGTTCGAGATCTTCAGTCAAAGGGTCCACCCAGACGGCCTCCTGGGTCTTGGTGTGAAAGGCCAGATAAGTCAGGTTGTCATCGTTCACCAAAACCTTCAGTTCCCACGGTGAGGGTGCTTGCGCCCCGTCTTGACTGAGGGAACCGAAGGTTTTGATAGAAGTTTGTGACATGGTCTTAATATAACTCTAGAGTAATATTATTCAAGAATTATATTTTAGAATGGAAGGCATGCTCAGCGTCTCGGGGTGACCCGGAAGGTCCCTTTTTTCGGATCGATGCTGCGAACCGTAATGGTTTTTCTGAGCTGAGTGATGTTGCCCTCGGCATCCATGGTGTCTTGGACCACAGAAAACTGGATGGCTTTCCCATTCGATTGAGCACGAACCACGTCTCTTACATTATCGAGCTCGATTTTATGACCGCTTTGCATCGGATCCTCGGGCATGGCGACGAGGGTGAGTTGCATTCCGTTCATGGCCGGATCCCAGGCGCAGCGTCCGATCAGGTTTGCATATGCGTAGCCCTGGATGGACAGCTGTTTCATGTAGCAGAGGTCGAGGTCGTCCTGGGTTTTGGTGGCGGTCACGATGGTTTGGGCATGGGTGGCCAAAGACAGGAACAGGGTGGCGATCAAGAAAAGAGAGGCTTTCATTAGTATTCTCCTAAAGGTTGTGGGGAAGGCGGAGAATTAACGCACCATGTTAATCTTGTCAAGGTTTTTTTTCAAATTAGAATGGCGCCATGTCCCTCCAAAAAAACGTGCTCGGAACCCCGCTTCGAACCTGTTCTCGTGATCCACTCACCGGTTTTTTCAGGAATGGTTGCTGCGAGACGGATGCAGAGGATGCGGGTGAGCACACCGCCTGTGTCCGGGTGACTGCCGAGTTTCTCGAGTTCCAAAGGAAGGTGGGCAACGACCTCTCCACGGCGGCCCCGCAATTCGGTTTTCCCGGGCTTCGTCCCGGTGATCAGTGGTGTGTCTGTGCGGGTCGCTATGTTCAGGCCTTTCGGGCCGGGATCCGGGCGCCACTGGTGCTCGAGGCCACTCATCAAAGCCTCCTCGATTATCTTTCGCTCGAGGAGCTGAAGACCGTGGCGATCGACTCTTGAGTTTGGCTAGGGTTTTTGAAGTCAAAAGTTGATCATCGACGGCTCCATTTTGTTTCGACTAAGCTTTGGAGGTAATCCACGAAAGGGAAGTTTATGAAACGCAAAGGATGGCTCGTATTCGGCGGTGTGTTCGCATTCGTGCTCGCCACTCAAATTCAAAGTTGTGCGAAGAAGGATGAGGGCACTTCCACTTCCGGAGTTACCTACAGTACCACGGGAACTACGGGCGATTATGCAGAATGGACCGTTTCGGGCTCGAGTTTGACAGCAATTTGGAAGGTCACGACGAATACCGGTGCGATTGCCAAAACGCTGAATGTGTCGGCAACGTGTGGAGCGGCAGATGCGACCTTCGGATATAAGGTTTGTTCGGTGGCTAGTGGGACTTGTACGGCAGAGCCGACCTTCACTTGTGCGGCAGATGATGCTCCAAGTGCCGGGAAGCAATTCTATATGTTCGAGGTGCCCGGAGTGGCGTTGGTGGTCAAGGGTAAGACTGAATCGGGAACGCCCGACATTCAGGAGCAGCTCCATGTGGGGCTCTTGAAGGATACCAGTTGTGCCTCGATCTCCGGCGATTACACTTTCATGATGACAGGGCTAAAAAAATACGAACTTTTCGGAATTTATCGAACCGACGCCGATTTCAACAGTGTCATTCACGCAGATTTCGGCTTTGATAATGGAGGAACTGCGGCGAGCAATCCGACGGTGAGATATACCACGGGCACCCCGAACGGAGTCGAGTCCATCACGGGTTCTGGCTGTGTGGATGGTGTCCGCGTGCGAAGCATCGGGAGTGGGGGGTCCGCCAGTACTATCCGGATGGCCTCAACTTCTGCAGGAGCCTTCATTGTGGACTTGCCATCAGGGTCCGGTGGATTGGTGGCTTTTAAGACTACGAATGCGGCGACCATCGCTGATTTTGCAAGTAAGACTCTCGGGGGGATTAAATTTTCAGATGATGGCTCCGAGGAAGAGTTGATCGCAGTGACCACCGGGGCTGTAACCTCCGGATCGGTGCCGATCACGAATGTGGCACTGTCTGCCGATCCTTCTCCTGTGCCCAATTTCGGGCACTTCCGGCCCGCAACCTATACCGGAAGCTGGTCTGCTAGCGCTCCATCCTATCCAAACTTCTCGACCGCCCCCTCGAATTACGGTGCGGTTGCATCCGGTGCTGTGATCAGTCCGAACGTGCTCGCCTCTACCTACGCGAATGCGGCGGCTATTCCCGGACTTTTTGTGATCGACTCGAGCTTATTCGGAGATACTGGGCGGGTGTTCGTGATTGCCATGAAGTATAACGGCAAACTGATGGCGTTTGGAACGACTTATAATCACCGGAATCAGGATGAGAATGGAAATCCTTTGAATAACATTGCCAACTCGGGAACTTTCATCGTTTTCGAAAAATAGTCCGTCAAAATCCGCCCGCTCCCGGAGCTTCCGGGGCGGGCTTTTTTTATTCTCGGAATCCGCTACACTTCCCACATGGCCATTCACGCTTCCATTCTCGACACCATCGGCGCGACTCCACTCGTTCCTTTCCAAAAACTCACTCGCGGACTTCCGGCTCGCGTGCTTTTCAAGCTCGAGTTCTTCAATCCGCTCGGCTCGGTCAAAGACCGCATCGCCATGAGTATGATCACCGAGGCCGAAAAATCAGGAGCGCTTCACCCCGGCATGCGGATCATCGAGCCCACCTCCGGCAACACCGGCATCGGGCTCGCCTTCGTTTGCGCGGCCAAGGGTTACCCGCTCACACTCGTGATGCCTGAGACGATGTCGCAGGAGCGCCGGACCCTCCTTCTGCTTCTCGGTGCGGATCTGGTGCTCACCCCGGGGGCGCTCGGCATGAAGGGTGCGATCGCAAAATCGATCGACCTGCTTTCTCGGACACCGAACGCCTACATGCCCAGACAGTTCGAGAACGCCGACAATCCCCTCATTCATTACCGAACCACGGGGCCTGAGATTTGGAACGACACAGCGGGGACGGTCGACCTGGTGGTGTCGGGTGTGGGCACGGGGGGCACCTTCAGTGGCGTCGGAAAGTATCTCAAGGAGCAAAAGCCCTCAGTGAAGATGGTGGCCGTGGAGCCAGTCGAATCACCGGTGATCTCCGGCGGCAAGCCCGGTCCTCACAAGATCCAGGGCATCGGAGCCGGATTCGTGCCGAAGAACTTCGATCGCACGCTTCTCGACTCTGTCGAAACTGTCTCGAGCGAAGAGGCGCTGGCGATGGCCAAGAAGGTCATTCGCGAAGAGGGGGTTCCGGTCGGAATCAGCTCGGGAGCGGCGATTGTCGCGGCTCTCCGTCTGGCCGGCAGGCCCGAAAACGCCGGCAAGACCCTTGTAGTGATTCTGGCCAGCCACACCGAGCGCTACCTTTCCACGCTTCTTGGGGAAGAGGCGCGGACCCGGGCTTTGGCCCTCAGCACCGAGCCTGTCACCGACGAAATGCTCGGGCGGGTGAAGTTCTAGGGTTTGGCGCTAGAGGATGTAGATCAAATCGTTGATCTTCTGGGTCTCGACCGCGAGTGCGATCACCTCATCCGCGTTCACCGCATGGTAGTCGTAGGTCAGGGAAAGGTGCTTTCCGGAGGCGCTCAGGCGTTCGGAACTTCGGGTCAATCCGATGAATTTCTTCTCAAACTCTTCGACGGAGGTTCTGAAGATGGACGAGTTTTTTCCAATAAACTTGTGGGTGTACACGCAAGGAAACGCGTAGTGGGCCTCTAACAAGGTGCGGAATTTTTGGAAGGGGTCATCCTGGGTCACGAGCTAGGGTTAACAGGAAACCGGGGTGAGGACAAGAGGGTGGTGCGCCGCGCAAGGCGCGAGATGTCGGTTGCCTTTCGGGGGGATTTGGGCTAAACCTTCCATTCAATACACACACTTCCAAAAAAACGTGGTGTCAGGTTTCCCTCTTGGGGGGCTTGATTCGGGAAGTGGAGGAATAACCGCGGGATCTCCAAATCCTTTCCTTGAAAAGAAGACGATTTGCATTCCCGCTTCAATCGGAAAGGAAACAGGCTATGCCTACTATCTCCATGAAAGACATGCTCGAAGCAGGGGTCCACTTCGGTCATCAGACCAATCACTGGAACCCCAAAATGAAACCTTACGTCTACGGTGCCCGGAACGGGATTTACATCGTCGACCTCCAGCAGACCGTTGAGCGCGCGCGCAAAGCTTGCGACTTCATCAAGTCGGTCACTGCCGAAGGCAAAAAGGTGATTTTCGTCGGCACCAAGAAGCAGGCCAAAGAAGTGGTGGAAAAAGAAGCCCAGCGCGCCGGCATGTACTACGTGACCGAGCGTTGGCTCGGCGGCATGCTCACCAATTTCCAAACCGTGAAGGCGTCCATTGATCGCCTGAAGAAGATCGAAGCCTTGAAGGCTTCTGACGGCTGGAATGATTACACCAAGAAGGAGCAATCCGGTTTCGATCGCGAGCTCATGAAGCTGAAGCGCGGTCTCGGCGGGATCCAGGAAATGAAGAAGCTTCCTGGCGCGATGTTCATCATCGACACCACTAAAGAAGCGAATGCAATCAAGGAAGCCCGTCGTCTCGGAATTCCTACCGTTGCGATCGTGGACACCAACTGTGATCCTTCCGGCATCGACTTCGTCATCCCTGGTAACGACGACGCGTTCCGCTCCGTGAATCTTTTTGCCAAAATGATCGCTGATGCGTGCCTTGAAGGCGCTGGCGTTCATCAGGAAAAACTCCGTGCCGCAGGTGCCGCTTCCTCGAAGGATGAGGACGATTCTTCTGGCAAGAAAGTCTCCCGTTTCGAAGGGGACATCGATCTGAAGGGTGTGGACGCTGCCGACCTCGAGGCGATGGAGCAGACTGAAACCACCGAAACTGAAACCAAGTAATCCCGAAAGGAACCCTGACTATGCAAATCACTGCTGAACAGGTAGCCAAGCTTCGCGAGCGCACCGGCGCGGGAATGATGGATTGCAAGAAGGCACTCACCGAAAATGCGGGTGACTTCGACAAAGCCATCGAATACCTCCGTAAGAAAGGGATCGCTTCTGCCTCCAAAAAGGCAGGACGTACCGCCAAAGACGGAACGGTGTTCTCCCTGATCGACACCGACCAGAAGGCCGCTGTGATCGTGGAAGTGAACTGTGAGACCGACTTCGTCGCCAAGACGGAGAATTTCCAGAAGTTCGTGACCGGAATCGCGCGCCACATCGCCAAGGCCAATCCCGAGAACGCCACCGCCCTCCTGACCCAGAAAATGGACTCGGGTGCGACCGTGGAAGAGTTCGTCAAGGAAGCCATTGCGGCCCTGGGCGAGAACATCATGGTTCGTCGCTTCGCCCGCTATCCGATGGTGGCCGGTAAAGAAGTGAAGAGCTACATCCACATGGGTGGAAAAGTGGGCGTTTTGGCCGAGGTGAACCTTGCCAATGCATCCAAGGCCACCCAGGAGCCCTTCGCAGGTTACATCCGTGATCTGTGCATGCACGTGGCAGCTGCGAGCCCGCTCTACCTCAAGCCCGAGGAAGTGCCTGCCGACGTGGTGACGAAGGAAAAGGAAATCGCACTCGCCCAACTCCAGGGGCAGAACAAGCCCGCGGATGTTCTCGATAAGATCGCTTCCGGCAAGATCAACAAGTACTACGAAGAAACTTGCCTGATCCGCCAGAAGTTCGTCAAAGACGATAAGAAGACGATCGAGTCGCTGACCAGCGAAATCGGCAAAGCGATCGGAGAACCGATCAGCATCGCGCGCTTCACCCGTTTTGTACTCGGGGACGGCGTTGAAGTCGCTGCTGAGGAGACCCAGCACTGAGAACCGAGGGGCCTTGATTCCGATCAAGGCCCCTTTTTTTTCGTCATTATGAATAGAGAACCCTACAAAAGAGTGCTGTTGAAACTTTCTGGTGAAGCCCTGGCCGGGGATCTTGGCTATGGAATCGACACCGATACCCTGGATGTGATCGCCAACGAAGTAAAGCAGTTGCGTGACGCGGGGACCGAGGTTGCGATCGTCGTCGGCGGAGGGAATATCTTCCGCGGAGTCAAGGGTGCGACCAAGGGAATGGACCGTGCTACTGCCGATTATATGGGCATGTTGGCCACTGTTTTGAACTGTCTCGCGCTTCAGGATGCGCTCGAGCGTAAGAATGTTTTCACTCGGGTGCAGTCTGCTATCGAGATGCGCGCACTCGCAGAGCCTTACATCCGCAGGAAGGCTGTCCGCCATCTGGAAAAGGGCCGGGTGGTGATCTTCGCAGCCGGAGTGGGCAGTCCCTATTTCACCACGGACACCACAGCCGCGCTCCGTGCGATGGAGATGAAT
Source organism: Bdellovibrionales bacterium (assembly GCA_947462765.1). Taxonomy (GTDB): domain Bacteria; phylum Bdellovibrionota; class UBA1018; order UBA1018; family CAIMNF01; genus CAIMNF01. Next base: position 27,328 of record CANHQK010000023.1, on the reverse strand, counting down.
TGCCAGGTTTTGCTCAAGGGAACCAGTGTGGATGGCATTTATACGGCCGATCCGAAGCTGCACCCAGAGGCCACCCGTTTCGAAGACCTGACCTACATGGATGTGCTCCAGAAGCGCCTCAAGGTCATGGACTCTACAGCGATTTCCCTTTGTATGGACAATAAACTTCCGATCATCGTTTTCAATCTGCGCGAGCGTGGGGCGATGGCCAAAGTCATCCGGGGTGAGCCCATCGGCACCCTGGTCCATGTTTGAAACCGAGATTTTTCCAAGGAGGACACCATGTCCAAAGCACTGACCGACCTGACCGCACATTCCGATAAAACCATCCAGTCCCTTCAGAAGGACCTTCTCAAGGTCCGCACCGGGCGCGCTTCGACCGCATTGATCGACCATGTCCATGTGGACTATTACGGTTCAAAAACCGCTATCAGCCAGGTGGCGAATCTGACCACGCCTGATGCGCGGACCATTCAGATCGTCGCGTGGGAAACCTCCATGCTCGGAGCGATTGAGAAGGCCATTCTGGAAGCCAACGTGGGATTCACTCCGCAGAATGACGGAAAAGTGATCCGCATCACCATGCCGCCCCTGACCGAGGAGCGCCGTAAAGAAATGGTGAAGATGATCAAAAAGATGGGCGAAGACGCCAAGATTGCGATCCGGAACCACCGCCGTGATGCCAACGAGGACGTGAAGAAGCAGGAGAAGGACAAAGCCATCTCCGCTGATGAATCCAAGAAGTTCCAGGAGCAGATCCAGAAGAAAACTGACGAGAAAGTCGCCGAGATCGATAAGGTAATTGCCACCAAAGAGAAAGAGATCATGACGATCTAGTTCTGTCGTGACCGCTTCCACTTTGCCTGCCCACATTGCGATCATCATGGACGGGAACGGCCGCTGGGCCGTTTCAAGGGGGTATCCTCGCTTTTACGGCCACATTCGTGGTGCGGCCCGGGTGCGCGAAATCGTGCAGGAGTGCCGGACCTTGGGGGTGCGCGCGTTGACTCTCTATGCGTTTTCCACTGAGAACTGGAAGCGCCCGGATGAAGAGCTTTCGGTCCTGTGGACCCTGCTTCGAAAATACATCCGTCGTGAAGTGTCGGAGCTGAAAAAAAACGGCATTCGTCTCCGGGTGATCGGGGAATGGTCGAGACTTCCCGAAGAGGCGCGGAGGGAGCTGGGGGCTGCGATGGAGACGCTTGCTGGCGGTCAAGAAATGGATCTGGTTTTCGCGCTCTCTTACGGGGCGCGGGCCGAGCTCACTGATGCGGTCCGGAAGATCGCGTCGGAGTGCGAGCACGGGACGCTCAGATCCTCCGAGATCAATGAAGCCACAGTCGAGAGCCGGCTTTGGACTTCGGAGCTCGGACGGTTCTCAGATGTAGACTTCATGATCCGGACCAGTGGCGAGCGGCGGCTTAGTAACTTCCTGTTGTGGCAATGCTCCTATGCGGAGTTTGATTTTCCCGATACCCTTTGGCCCGATTTCACGGTGCAGGAGTTCAGGCGGTGTCTGGAGAGGTACGGCGCTAGAAAGCGCCGGTTTGGCGGAATATGAACGATAATTTGAAAAAACGCATTTTGACCGCTCTCGTAGGGGTGCCGGTCATTCTCTGGTTGTTGCTCGGTCTCGGTGTGGGTGGGGTCGCGTTTTTCGCGTGGGTCGTGTCGATGGGCATGCTCTACGAGTTTTGCCGGATGTTTCTCGGTCTGGCTGATGCGCGAGAAAAAACCTTCCTGATGTTGCTTGTCGGAACGATCGCGCATGCCCTGAATTATGTGATTCCCGTAGGCTTGCCCGCCGTGGTGCTCGCCTTGGTCCCTTTCGTTCTGTTCTTTCTCTACTTCCTTTTCACGGTGCCCCGGGTTCTTGGCTATGGCGGTCGTGAGGCGCTCAATAGCCAAGAGGGAACAGAGGCGCTCGGAGCCCATGTCCGTGAGTTGATGGCCCTCGGTTTCGGATGGGTCTATTGTGTGTGGTTCCCTCTACTGATGGTCGGGGTCAGGAGCATGATCGAGGGAAAGCATTGGCTCATGTTCACGATGATCGTGATCTGGTCGGGAGACACCTTTGCTTATTTCGCAGGTCGATTCTTTGGGAAGCGGAAACTGTTCGAAATGGTGAGCCCCAAAAAAACCTGGGAGGGCGCCTGGGGCGGAATCCTAGGAGCCTGTGTCCTGGCCGGAACTTATGCCTGGTGGTTTTTGCCGTATGAGTCCCCCTGGTTCCTGGGTGTTATGATTTTGACTTTGAGTGCCGCCGGGATCGTAGGTGATCTTGCGGAGAGTCTATTGAAGCGGGCTTCCAAGGAAAAGGACTCGGGATCCATTTTACCGGGCCATGGCGGATTCATGGATCGTTTTGACGGTGTGGTTTTCGCGCTCCCTGTCACTTACTTGATGCTCCGGTATTTGAGCTAGGATCGCGGCTCCAATCCCGCTATTCTAGGAAGACGAAAGTGAAGGTGTCCTGGTGATTTCTTTTATCGGTTTCGTGGTGGTCCTGATTCCGCTCGTGGTCGTTCATGAGCTCGGGCATTTCCTTTTTGCCAAACTCTTCGGCGTCCGCGCGGATGCATTCTCAGTCGGTTTCGGACCGGTGCTCTGGAAGAAATCTTTTGGAGAGACCGAGTTCCGTCTTTCCGCCATTCCGCTCGGTGGATATGTGAAATTACTCGGTGAGGATCCCACCGCGCCTCTTTCCGACGAAGAGCGGAAGCGCGCCCTTCATTCTCAAGTGCCCTGGAAGCGCTTTTTCATTTTCTTCGGCGGCCCGCTCTTCAATTTTGTCTGGGCTGCGCTGGTGTTCATGGCCATGATGGTGATCGGTGAGCAGCAGGTGGCCACAGTGGTGGGGCGTGTGCTTCCTGAAACGCCCGCAGCAACAGCAGGCCTCCGCCCGGGAGACAAGATCCTCTCCGTTGCAGGTGAGCCGGTTTCTAAATTCGAAGAACTCATGCAGAAGATCTCCGACCGTCCTGCGACCGAAGTGGTCCTTGAAGTGGAGCGGGGTACGGAGCGACTGAGTCTGAAGGCTCAAACCGGAACCGAGGATGGGTTTTCCATGTACGGAGAAAACAAGCCGGTAGGCAATCTCGACGGACTCATCCCCTCCGGACGGTCCGGAAAAATCGGGGTGTCTTCCCCGGTGAGTCCTGCCGGCAAGGCCGGGTTGAAGACCGGAGACGAACTGGTCTCTTTCATGGGTAAGGCGCTCAAAAGCTACGAGGAATTCGAGGCGAGCTACGCCGGAGTCGCGCCGCCCTATCGTTTCGAAGTGAAATCCGATCAGCAAGTCCGTTCGATCGTTCTCGAGGCAAAAAACACCGGCAATCCTGGAGCTGACCTCGGGCTGTTCTCGTCTGAATTGTTTGTGGATCAGGCTGTGAAGGACTCTCCCGCCGAGAAGATCGGGATCCGTAAGGGGGACCAGCTCGTTGCCGTGAACGCGGTGCCGATCCGGAGTTTCTTCGAGCTCCGGAAGAACATCCAGAAAGCAGGAGAGGTCCACGGAAAATTGAACCTCACGGTGGTGCGTGACGGGAAAACTGTCACCTACGAGGTTATTCCCTCGGTGACCACCGAGCGAGATCCGATGTTGAAGACCCTGAAGCAGTACACCGTCGGAGTCATTCCTGTTTCGACCATGCTCGAGCCCGAGATGGTGGTGGAGCGGGTGTTGAATCCATTCGTGCTCGTATACAGAGGGGTTGCGAGGATGATCGATCTGAGTGCCCGCAACCTGGTTTCAATCGGAAAAATGATCCAAGGTCAGGTTTCGGTGAAGTCACTCGGCGGGCCCATCCTGATCGGAAAACTTGCGGGTGACTCCATCAGTCGCGGACTCATGGACTTCCTGCGCATGATGGCCATCCTTTCAATCGGGCTGGGCGTGCTGAATATCCTGCCTATTCCGGTTCTCGACGGGGGTCATATCGTCCTTCTGGGTATTGAGGCGATCCGGGGCAGGGCCTTGTCGCTGAAGCAGCTCGAGATCGCCCAGACGGTGGGTCTGGTGTTCATCCTGCTCATCATGGTCGTCGTGATGAAGAACGATATCTCCCGCTTGCCCATCTTCAACTGAGGCGGATGTGACGGACGGGCGCTACATCGCTTGGGACACCTCCTCCTTGACGGGAATCCTCTCGGCCTTCGAAGTCGAGAAGGGAGCGCTGAAGCCGGTTGCCACTTGGTCTCTCAGTCTTGAGACCTCCAAGCACTCCGAGCGATTGCTTTGGAGCCTGGATACGGTCCTGCAGAGCGCGGGCTGGCAGGCGGATCAACTCTCCGGGATTGCGGTCGGAGTCGGGCCCGGCTCGTTCACCGGTCTTCGGATCGGTATCACCACCGCCAAGATGCTCGCCCGGACCCTTGGAATTCCTGTGATTCCGGTTTCCAGTCTGGCGGTTCTGGCCCGTGGTGCCTCCGCATGGCTCGAGGAGCGTGAAGACTCCGGCTCGATCCGAATCCTGGCTGCGACCGATGCGGCAAAGGGCGAGTGGTTTGTCCTGTCGGGCTCCTGGAAATCGGTTCGCGAATGTGTGGCGCTCGCGGAGGGTGATCTACCCGGAGTCTGGGGTAGGGGGGTCCGTGAGGAGGTGGTTGCGCCCGAATCAGCAGTCGAGGAACTTCTCGGTAAGCTCGAAAAAAATCCCGAATCCAAGTGGATCGCACTCGGTCAATCGATTCTGCGTTATCCGGATCTCTTGAAGACACTCCCTCAGTCGCGGCGCATCCGTATCGACGATCCTGAGATTCACAGGGTTCGCCCTTCCGCGCTGACTCGGCTCGCCTTCGAAGCGATTCAACAAGGCATCATTCGTTCTCCATCCGCGCTGAGGCCGCGTTATCTTCGGGCCTCCGAGGCCGAGATCAACCTTCAGAAGGGCCGTATCCTACCGAGTCCGCTGCACCCTCGTGGTGGCAGGTCCTGAATACCGGCTTTCATTGCGGTGCTCCGGCTTTCTGTTATGATCAAAGCATCCTATGAAGAAGATCTACATCCTTCCGAATCTGGTCACCACGGCGAATCTGGTCTGTGGCATCCTCTCCATGATCCATTCTCTCCAGGGGGATCACTTCCGTGCCGCCTGGTACATTGTGATCGGGGCGGTGTGTGACTCATTGGATGGCCGGATCGCCCGCTTTGCGCGTGCCACGTCGGCCTTCGGTGTCCAGTATGACTCGCTGTCCGATCTGACCTCTTTCGGGATCGCCCCGGCCATCCTTCTCTATTCGTTCGCGGCCCAGGATGCGAGCCTCGGCATGAGTGCGGCGGTGCTTTATGCCATCGGTGCGGCTTTGCGTCTCGCACGGTTCAATGTCAGCGTGGAAGAGAAAGATCCGACCAAGCTCGCCAAGATCAGAAAAGGCTATTTTCAGGGACTGCCTTCTCCTGCATCGGCGGGACTGATTGTCACCACCGTGCTGGTTCAGGACAAGTTCTCCTGGTTTCCGGTCTCCAGCTTACCGGGAATCATGAGTGGACTCGGGATCCTGTTCGGCCTGCTCATGGTGAGTCATGTTCCCTTCCCCTCATTCAAAGAGGTGAATTGGCGTTCAAAGGGCAAGGCATGGATTCTGCTGGTACCCGTATTGTTCATTCTCTCAGCGATTCAAGCGCCTGAGCTCACCTTGTTCTTCACCGGTTACCTTTACCTGGTGCTGTCGATGATCTGGGCTGGCTATCTCACTTTGTTCAGAAAACCCCAGGCGGGCTGAGGAGGTCGAATGCTGACTTGGATGCTCGGAGTGCTGGTTTTCCTGACGGGTGCCGAGGCCACGGTATTGGTGAACCCTCCGCTTCCCTTGCCCCAGAAAAGGCTCGGTGATACCGGGTACACGATCCCTCTCGCCGGCAATTTCGCAGGGACGCCCTACAACGGCGCCTTCATCAACGGATCGCTGGGCTTCCGGTTCTTGAACACCTTGGCCACGAACGTCGATAACATGATCTGGCTCGACGTGAGCAGCAACCAGCCCTTCACGGTCAATGCCAATCAGCACATTGTCGTGACCCTCTCTGCAAATTCCACCGCCGGGAGCGAAATCCCTCTTTATGGTGCAGGGATCGTGTCCAGCAATACAGCGCCTCCGGTTTGCGGGGCGAACGGAAACGTCTCCTGTCAGGGCGTCAGGACAGGCGCATCGAACCTTTCCGCCTCGTATCAGGCGGGAACCGTGTTGAGGGTCGCATTCACCTTTGCCAGCCTCTGCAATACCCCGGGAGCCTCCGCGGGGAGTCTTTGTTCGAGTAATGCCTACACGACCATGGCGGGAAAGACGCTGACCCAGCCGATCGTGGTGACCTTCAGTGTGGTCAATGATTTCGTCACCACAGGTGCGGTGAGTGGCGGGAATATCGACACAACCACTTTCACCTTGTCGGTCTCCGATATTCCTCCTGTCATTTCCTGTCCCACTGGAGGAATCAGCAGTTATTACTTTCCGGGGGATCAGCAGGTCTACATCAATCCCGCCAATTACGGGGCAGCCGTCGGCAACGGGGCGACGGTGAGTGATTCGGGTGTCGAGCTCGATTCGCTCATTTTCATGGCCAGCCGGGTGGGTTCCGGGATTCCCCTCAATCCGATCAGTTCATCGCTCAGCCTTCCTTCGAACGAGATCACCGCCTACGTCACCATCGGAGAGGGCGACCAGGCGGTGACCGGGTTTGTGAACTCTGTGAACGGGTCCGACAATGTGTACCAGGCCTACCTTCATGCTCAAAACAAGGTCGGATTGATTTCTCCGCTGTCTTGCACGGTCCCTTCGCCTTTTGTTGCCGCCCAGTCGATCAAGGGTGTACTCACCGAGAGCAAATGCTTCATTGCCACGGCCGCATTCCAGGACGGTCGTGCCGGGCCAGTGATGGTGCTCAGAAAGTTCCGTGATCGCATTCTGGCCAAGAGCGATTTAGGAAGAGAGATCATTCGGACCTACTACCGGCATTCTCCGGCTTTGGCCGAGTGGGCTTGGGACAAGCCGATCATCCGCTCGATCGCACTCCGTCTTCTTGCTCCCGTTGAATTGGCGGCCTGGCTGTGGCTCAAGCTGGCCGATGCTGAAGAAGCGTCTTCGTCCCAGCCTTACATTGACCGCCTCAAAAAGAGCGATCCGACCCTCGATATTCCGGATGAGGCGAATCCCCCCCGTGCTCCCGCGGCGCCCTCACCGAGACCTGGCACCTATACGTCCCGACTCAGATCCGGAATTCCGGACGAGGAGTCCTCCGAAGGGTATTCCGAAAAAGAGCGGCAAAAAATCGGCGACGATCCGTGGCTCTCCCTTCCGCTCGAGGTCAAGTCGGGGAAGTCCACCCGGAAGGTGATGGAGCGTCCTGACATTGAGTCCGCCATCGGATTCAAGATCGGAGTCTCTCCCGGGATGACGGTGACGAACTCCTCCGGGAGTATCGGATTCGACGCCCTCTACGGGACCAGTTGGCAACCCGAGCTCTTGCTTCACTACGAGCGACAGCTCTTTCATTCTGAATTTCTAGGCAGTTTCGGCGTCGGTTTCGATACCGGGCTCAGCTACTCGTCCGGGTACGGACTGCTCAGTTTCAATTTCAACGGGAATTCGGTTTCTCAGACTAGATTCTCGTTTCTTCAGATCCCCCTGCTAGTGAATGCGACTTATCGCTTCAATCTGCTCCGGGTTCTGCGCCCTTATGTTTCCGCAGGAGCCGGTACGGTGTTTTACACCGAAGTTCGAGAAGACGATGCCGGTGACAAGAGAGGGTATTCTTTCGTATTTGCGGGGAGCGGCGGGTTGGCCCTGGCTCTCGACTTCTTCGACTCCAGAACCGCGCTCGACGGTTGGCTCTCGCGCGGGATCCAGCACACTTATCTTGTTGCCGAGTACTTTTATCTTTCCTCGTTCAACCGGACAGGGGTTTCTTTCGGACGCTCCGGAATCTATGCCGGATTCCTGTTCGAGATTTGATCATGAAATACGCGCTCCGGATCTCGTATATCGGTCGGAACTATTGCGGCTGGCAAAGACAAAAAGCCGAGGGACAGCGTACCGACCTTCCCCCGAGTATCCAAGAGACGGTCGAGGCGGCCTTGTCGAAAATGGCGAACCATCCCGTGACCGTGGTCGGGAGCGGACGGACCGATGCGGGGGTGAATGCTCTCGGTCAGGTGGTGCATTTTCGACTGCCCACAGAACGATTCACCACCGACGTTCTCAGGCGAGGGCTGAATTCCCTGCTTCCTCGCGATATCCGGATCATGGAAGCGATGAAGGTCCCCGAAGAGTTCCATGCCCAGAGGTCAGCCACTCAAAAGCAATACAGCTACTATTTCCTTCAGGGCCCTTCGGATCTTCCGCAGTGGAGGGATGTTTCCTGGTGGATTCATCGGCGTTTGGATGAAAAGGCGATGCAAGAGGCCGTGTCTTTCCTGGTGGGGGAGCATGACTTCAGGGTGTTCCAGGCTTCGGGCGGAAATCCGGGTAAATCGACGGTCAGGACCCTGATCGAGGCCGAGGTCGTCCGCCTGCCGATGCCCGCCTTTCCCGGTCAGGATTTGGACGAGGCCGGCTATTCCATGATTCGGGTCAGGCTGGTCGGGACCGGTTTTTTGAAACAAATGGTCCGGGGAATCGCCGGAACCTTGCTCCAGATCGGTGAAAAGCACCGCAAACCCTCGGATATGGCGGATCTGCTCAGAACCGGGGACCGGCATGCAGTCGGACCTACTGCCCCTGCAAAAGGGCTGACTTTGGAGCGGGTTTGGTATAAACCAGACCCCTATGCAAACTCAAATCAAGTTGGAAACCATTTCCCCCATTCAGAAGAAGTTCCTGGTCACCATTCCCGCCGATCGGGTCCAGAAGACCGTTGAAAAGAAGTTCCTCGAGACCCAGAAGACGGCATCCATCAAGGGCTTCCGTCCCGGCAAGGTGCCTCTGAACATGGTGAAGCAGTTTTACGCCGAAGACGTGAAACAACGCGCGCTTCAGACTTTGATCAGCGAATCTTATTCCGAGGCGCTCAAGCAACACCCTCTGCGCATTGTCGGTGAGCCTCAAATTGAAGGTGTGCCCCACGGGCACGAAGGTGAAGAAGGTCATCAGCACCATCACATTCACATCCACGATGGCGAGCCGCTCTCTTTTGCTGCAACCGTCGAAATCGTTCCCGAGATCGAACCAAAGGATTACAAAGGCCTCGCTCTCGAGAAAAACTCTGATGAAGTGAGTGCTGAGGATCTCGATGCTGTCCGCAAGAACCTCCTGAATCGCAAAGCGGAGATGCTTCCTGTCGACCGTGCAGCGAAAACGGGCGACTACGTGGATTTCAAATACGAGGGTAAGTTGAAAACCGACGCGGGATTCACTCCAGATGCGAACCTCTCGGGCAATCGCTCGGCCGAAATCGGAAGTGGACAACTGATTCCTGAGTTCGAAGCGGGCCTGATCGGTGTGAAGGCCGGTGGAACCAATACCTTCAAGATGACTTATGCCAAGGATTACAAGGACCAGAATCTCGCCGGCAAAGAAGCCGAATACACCATCGACGTTCGTGAAGTGAAGGAAAAGAAACTTCCCGAGTGGACCGAGGAGTTCGCGAAGGAATTCGGATACGAGAGCACCGCCGATTTCGAGACCAAGTCCAAAGAGCGTCTGGCCAAGACCAAGAAAGAGGAGAACGACAACCTCCTCCGCAACCAGATGATCGAGAAGCTCATCGAAAAAAACACGTTCGAAGTCCCTCAGGCTCTGGTGTACAGCCAGATGCGTGCGCTGGCTGATGATTATTCCAATGAGCTCAAGCGTTACGGGTTCAATGATCAGATGGTTCAGTCTGCGATCATGAGTCAGCTCGAGGATTTCAAAAAACGCGCAGAGACCCAGGTTCGTGCGGGCATTCTTCTGGATGCCATCGCCAAGAAAGAGAAAATCGAGGCGAAGGAATCCGATATCGAAGCCGAGCTCCAGCAAATGGCTGCCAGCTTCGGAACCGACGCCCAGTCGTTGAAGGCGCGGTTCGATGCCAATCCTCGGGATCGTTCTAATTTCGAGTACCGGGTTCGTGAGGAGCTGACCATCCGGCTCATCCTCGGTGCCGCCAAGATCAAGGAAAAGAAGGGCAAGTAATCCTGTCTTTCCATGGAGTGTTTCGAAGTCGCCTCCTCCGGGTTCCGGGGGAGGCGGTTCTGTTTTCAGCCGTACAAACTTTGTACAGGGGAGTGGGTGCCAGTTCTTGCTCAATTCAATACCCGTTGGAACAGTCCTTGCTCTAACCGGGATATGCCCATCCCCGCGCCCCATCCTACTTCGATTCACAGCTTTGATTCGGCCGGGTTTCTCGTTTCTTCGATAAACCCTTTTGGTTTCAAGCCCTTAAAAAAGAACAGCCTTCCAGAAGGAATGCTTGAATCCCTGTCTTTCTTCTGGCAAAACCTTTGCGGGGGTTCGGAATGATCCAAGCGCATTTAAAGCGGGTCCGGTTCGTCGCAGCGGTAGCGCTCACTTCGTTCTCCATGCTGTCGGCGGTCGCATCTTCCGCCCAGTCGCTCGATCGTTTCTATGAGAACTCAGAAGGGCCTCCTCACCTGAGCCTGATCAATGGTGCGGAGAAGACCCTCGAGCTCGAAGTCTATACGCTGAAGAGTACGAAGATCATGAACGCGCTCAAAAAGGCGATGGAGCGCGGGGTGAAACTCAGTATTGTCCAGGATGCCGATCCGGTCGATGCATGCAAAGTGTTTTATCCGGTAGGTCCGGCAGACGATGCCAAGTGCCAGGAGATGAAGGGCTTCGTCAAACACGTCCGGAAAAACGGCGGAGTGTACGCCCCCTTCAACAAGAGCCTGTGTGCACCCGGCGGAGTTTGCTTCCAGCATGGAAAAATCGTCGTGGCCGACTCGAAGCTGGTCATGCTCAGCACCGGGAACTTCAATCCCTCCAATCTTTGCGAGAAATCCGAGAATCCGCCGATCTGCAATCGTGATTACACCGTGGTCAGTCGTGATCCCGTGGTGGTCAAGGCGATCCAGTCGATTGTCAGGGCCGACACGGAGAATCGCGCCGTGGACATCCCTGCGATCGTGAACTCGACCGGAGGCCGGATCTCGGTCAGTCCCTTCTCGCTTGATCCTTTGGTCCGGTTCATCGACTCGGCCAAGAAAACCGTCCAACTCGAAAACCAATACCTGAAGAACCCCGAGATGAATGCCGCCATCGTGCGTGCGGCCCGCCGCGGGGTGAAGGTGTTCATCATGGTCGCAAGTGCCTGTGCGTTTGGCCGTCCTGACGAGAACGCTGTGGCAGGCTGGACCCGGATTTACTCGGAGTTCGACGCAGCCGGCGTGAACACCAAAACGTTCAACGCAAGCATTCCCGTTAATGGACGCCCGGGTTATCTGCATACCAAGGCCATCTTGGTGGATAGCAAGCGCGCTTGGGTGGGGTCTGTGAACGGTTCGAACGCCAGTCTGACTCGAAACCGGGAGTTCGGGCTATTTACTGAAGAACCTGAGTTCGTGAAGAAGCTCGCTCAGCACATGTACCAGAACTTCACCGAGCGGAATGCCCAGACTTGGAAGCAAAGCCTGCGCTGCGAAAAGGACTACAACGCCCCCGGTGAACGCCCGGGCGACGGGACCTGATTCCCGCTTTTTGTTGCAAGCGGTTTGCATTTACTGTACGACGGTTGCATGAATACTGTGCCTGTTACCGTCTTGTCCGGCTTTTTGGGTGCCGGCAAAACCACCTTATTGAACCACATCCTTCACAACCGTGAGGGAAAGCGTGTGGCGGTCATTGTGAATGACATGAGCGAGGTCAATATCGACTCCGCCCTGGTCAAAAACGAAATGGCGCTTTCGCGAACCGAAGAAAAGCTCGTCGAGATGCAGAATGGCTGTATCTGTTGCACGCTCCGGGAGGACCTGCTGATCGAGGTCAAGCGCCTCGCTTCCGAGGGGCGCTTCGATCACATTCTGATCGAGAGCACGGGGATTTCGGAGCCCTTGCCAGTGGCTGAGACCTTCACATTCGAGGACGAGAACGGAGAGTCTCTTTCGCGTTTCGCCCGCCTCGACACGATGGTCACGGTGGTGGATGGCGCAAATTTTCTGGAGCAGGTGCAAGAGGGGCGCGAACTCAAAGCCGATGGACTCGAAATCAGCGAGGAGGACGAGCGGACCATTACGGATCTTTTGATCGACCAGGTGGAGTTCGCGGATGTGATTCTCCTCAACAAAGCGGATTTGATGGATTCAGACCGGAAAAATGCGCTGAAGAGCTTCATCCAGCGCTTGAATCCGGATGCCACGGTGATCGAAACCGTTCGATCCAAGGTGAGTCTCGATCTCGTGCTCGATACGGGGCGATTCAGTTTCGAGCGGGCGCAGAGCAATCCCGGTTGGCTCAAGATCATTCGCGGCGAGGAAAAATCCGAGGCAGATGAATACGGAATCGAGAGTTTTGTTTTCCGCGCCAAGGAGCCCTTTCATCCTGAGCGGCTTTGGAATCTCTTCCACACCCCCTGGGAAGGAGTGATCCGCTCGAAGGGGTTTTTCTGGATTGCCACGCGTCCCGATCTGATCGGCGTCTGGTCGCAAGCGGGTTGTGTGAGCAATGTCGAATCCGGTGGCAACTGGTTTGCTGCAACCCCCGAAGACGAATGGGACGTCGACGAAGAAGAGCTCACTCGGATCCGTAAGCTTTGGGATCCGGTGTTCGGCGATCGCTTGAATGAGATCGTCCTGATCGGACAGGACCTCGACCGCGGCCGCCTGACGGAGATGCTTCAGGCCTGTTTGCTTACTCCTGAGGAGCAAAAACTCGGTGGGGGTCACTGGCGGAAGGCCAAAGATCCGTTCCCGGAGTGGGAAGTGATTGAGGAATGAAAAAAGCCCGGATCGGAATCCCCGACCCGGGCTTTTTACTTTTAAAGAAAGCTCTTACATCTTCGAGAGGGTCTGATCGATCGCATCCGAGAGCTTCTTGAGCTCTTCGCGCATTTCAATCAGGCGATCCTTGCCTTCGCCGGCTTTCCAGGTGAATCCGGGGATCTTCACTTTCTTCGGGGTCACGGCAAACAAGAAGGGCTTCGGTCCGTTTTCCTTGGGTTCGGTGTTGGTTTTCAGCACCTTACCTTTGGTTTCCGCGAGGAGTCCGGTTTCATCCTCATTCGAGGCCTTGGCGATGATCGCCACGTGCTCCTCGACCGGAGAGTTGAGCAGGGTGCGCAGGAGGGCGCGGCCTTTCAGGCTCTTCTCGATCAACAGCTGCTTGGTTTCCGTTGGAAGGCGGGTGAAGCCAATGCACTCGGTGATTCGGGACTTCTTTTTGCCGAAAGCGGTCGCGATCGCATCGTGGCTCGGGTAGGCGCCGGCGGTAATGAGAGACTGATAGCCTTCGCCTTCTTCGATCGGATGGAGGTCCACGCGATCGAGGTTTTCGCGAAGCGCGATCTCATGCACGGCTTTGTCGCTCGAGTGGATCACTCGGGCCGGAATGCGCTCCAGTCCGGCCAGTTTCGAGGCGCGCAAGCGGCGCTCACCGGCGATGACCTTGTAGCGGTCGCCATCCTGGACCACCAGGATCGGCTGGAGCACGCCGTGCTCTTTGATCGAGTGGGCGAGGGCTGCGATTTCAGCCTCATCGAAGTGGGTCCGGACCTGGAGTTCGGAGGCGTCCACTTTCTCGACCGGGATGAAGTTCACCAAAAAGGTGGTGAGGCCCTTCAGTCCGCTGTGGGTGTTGTCTGCGCTCACGCGCGCGGTCGAATAGAGCTGCTTGAGATAGCCGCTGCCTTGACGGGTTTTCGCTTCTTTTTTCTGTTCCATGATGTTTTTCCTTTCGGGTGTGTTCAGCCGAGCAGTTCGTGAGTGAGGCCGTGGATGTCTCCGGCGGCCGTGCCTTTGGTGTTCACGTCGAGCACGGTGGTCCGGCGCTTCGTCGCTTCATTCAGGTCCGCGCTCCGGTTGATCACGGATTTCGCACAGTTCTCGGGGAATTGCGCCCGGAGTTCGCCCAGCACTTCCTGGCTGATCACCTCGCGGTTGTCGTACATGTTCGGGATGATTTTCACGTCCAAAGTGCGCCGGAACTCCCGCTGCATTTCTTCGATGGTGGCCATCACGAGCGACATCCCGTGAAAGGAGAGGGGGTTGGTGGCGCAGATCACATTCACCCGCTCGGACGCGACCAGCATGGATCCGTTCAGGATCGAGGCGGCCGGGTTCGTGTCGGCGACGATCAGATCGTAGTTGCCGGAGATCTTCTCGAGCGCCTCAGAAAGCCGGTATTCCCGGCGGGTCTTGTTGTTGAGCGGGATCTCGATGTTGCAGAGCTGCAGGTTGGCCGGAATCAGGTCGAGCCCGGGGGCCACATTCATCACGGCATCCGCGATCGGCAGGTCATTGATCAGCACGTCGTAGATGGTCGGGCGCTCGTGTGCGTCGAGAACATCGAGGTTCACGCTCAGGTGGCCTTGGCCGTCCAAATCAATGGCCAGAACCCGGTAGCCCAGGATGGAGGCCATCATGACAAACTGCGCCGTAAGGGTGGACTTTCCGGTTCCGCCCTTCACATTGTAGAACATCTGGATCTTGTGCTTTGGATGCGCCGCAATATATTTGCTTGCCTCATGCAGGACTTCGCTTACGATGCTGGCGCTTCCGGCAGCTTCCGCCCCGGTGCCCATGCTCTCCGGGCTCACTTCGGGATGTTTTGCTTCGTCGAACTCGCGAAGCATTTTGAAGAACTTTTGGACTTCTTCGAGGGCGATGATCTTCCGATCCGCGTTGCCGATGCGCTTCCGCTCGGTGTGAATCGCGCCATTGGATTCGAGAGCCGGGATCAGGCTCTTGTCGATTTTAGCGAGTTGCGCGAACTCGTTCGGGGTGAAAACCAGTTGTTGAAACATAGATGCCTCCTTGATCTTTCCACTCAAGTGTAGAGGCTCGCCGTCAAAGATCCACCAAAATCTTCGATCGGTCGCCACGGCGACCGATTCAGGTTGATTCAAAAAAATGGAATGGAGTGAATCACCGGTCGCCGTGGCGACCGCTTGAGGTACCGGATTGCAGTCCCCACATCGGTCGCCACGGCGACCGCAAGCGTGTCGGCTTCAGGAGCTCGCGCTCTGATAGCGGCGCAAGCCACGCTTCCAAAGATACACGAGTGACATCCCGTAAAGCGAAAGGACGCACACCACGAGAGCGTAGTTCCAGGCGCTTCCGCGACCGGTGAGCACCTCGGCCGGGATCGATCCCATGAAGGCGAAGGGGAGCGCGGTCTTGATCAGGTAGCGCACGGCTTGCGGATAAAGTCCCTCTGGCTTGTTCGCGAGCGCATAGAAGGCGTAGTAAAGGCGCGACACCATGATCCCACGCTCGATCCAGAACACCCAGATCACAAAAAAGAAGCGCACGAGGTACTGAGTCAGGAGTCCGATCAGCACCCAAAAAGCGACCCCGAACCAGGCCAGTCCACCCGCAAATCCGGCTGCCTCACCATAGTGGTGGATCATGTAGAGCCCGAGGAAGAGATTCAGGATCTGGGTGAAGTTGATATCCCGGAAGGTCGCGAGGAAGACTGCGTTCGTCGGTTTGGTCAGGAGCGCGTCGAAGTCCCCGTGATTCACCATGTACGGGAAGGTCCAAAAAGCCCGCTGGAAGAAGGTCGTGAAGAGGGAGTCCGAGGCGATGAAGAGGCCCAGGAAGAAGAACACCTGCTCGCGGGTCCAGCCGTTGATCGAAAGGGTGTTCGAATAGATCACCTCGAAGAAGGCAAACTCGACCACCACCCAGACCATGTCGGCCAGGGTGAGGGCAATGGTGTTCGAGCGATAAATGAACTCGCGCACGAAATTGTTTTTCAGGCTGGTCAGGAAGACGTCCCAATACACACGCATCGTTCAGCCCCCGATTCCCTGGTAGTGGCGGATCGAGTGCCGCCAGACGAGCTTCACCGCGCCAGCCAGTCCCAAGATCCAGAGCAGTGCGATTCCGAACTCACGATAGATTTGAGCGAGCTCCCATTTGCCGAGAGCGATCTGGGTCGGCCCGTAGACAAACAGATAAAACGGAGTGCTCTTCCAGACCCAGGAGTACTGCTCCGGAACGATCGACAGCGGAATCACTTCTCCGCAAAGCAGGCTCACCACCATGTTCTTCACCATCAGCACGGCAAAGGCATTCTCCCAATAAAAAGCCGTGGCAGAGAGAAGCGCACCAAAGAGGTACCCGATCACGTTCCCCATGAGTGCAAGCGTGATCCCGAGGAGAAGGTGCCCCACGGTCAGTTTCGTGAAGGCGGTCGCGGCGAACCCTGCGAGGAGGCAGAGGACGGTGGTGTAGAGCTTCTCTCCAAAACCCTGAAAGAAAATGAACTCCACTACACTCACCGGCCGGAGCAGGTAGTTCGAAAGTGCCCCGGTGCGGATGTGCTCGATCAGTTCGAAGTCGTAGTCGCCACCCCGGATCTGACTGAAGAGGAGGGTGGTCCAGGTGTAAGCAATCAGTTCCGGATACGACATCCCGGCAAAGGTCTCCGTGCCTCCGGACTTGAATATCGCATGCCAGAGCATGAGCTGGATCCCGACCGGGACGAGGGCGGAGCCAAAGAGCCCCACAAAGAACTCCCCCCGATAGGCGAGTGCAGCCTTGATCCCGTTTGTGATCGCCGCCCGTCTCCACTCCAGTTGCCATGCGAGAGTTCCTGCCAGACTCATCCGTGCGTCCTCAGTTCTGGTAGATCTTCTGGATGACCCGCTCGAGCGAGGCTTCCTGGATTCCGATATCGGCCACTTCGAATTGGGCCAGCAAGCGCTGAAAGGTCTCAGTCATGCGGGTGCGCGGAATGGTCAGCAAATAGGTGGTGGGGTCTTCCTCGTCTTTTTGAACCCGGTCCGTGGCGGACTCCATCTTCCGCGCGAAGTCCTCCACCGCCGGTTCTGAAAGAAGCTTGATCCTCAAGACGCACTCGTCCTGACGGGTCAGGGTGTGAGGGTCGCCATCAAAGATCATCTCCCCCTCTTTGATCAGGAGGATCCGTTTACAGAGCTCCGAGATGTCATCCATGTTGTGCGAGGTCAGGATGATGGTCGCTCCCTCTTTTTGATTGTGGTTCTTCAAGAACTCCCGAAGGCGCTTGGCTGCCAGCACGTCGAGGCCAATGGTCGGCTCATCGAGGAAGATCACCCGCGGGAGGTGCAGGATCGCGCCGATCACTTCCATCTTCATCCGCTCGCCGAGTGAGAGTCTCCGGATCTGGGTATTCAGGTGCTTGTCCACGCCCAGGAGTGTGGTGAGTTCCTCCACTCTCTTCTTATAGAGATCGCGGGGAATCTGATAGAGCGCCCGAAGGAGATCGAAAGCCTCGATGGCAGGAAGGTCCCACCAGAGCTGGGCCTTCTGGCCCATCACGATCGAGATCTGTTTTCTGAACTCTAGCGAACGCTCGAAGGGCGTGAAGCCGAGCACGGTGGCTTCGCCCGAGGTCGGAGGGATCAGTCCGGACAGGATCTTGAGCAGTGTGGTCTTGCCTGCGCCATTCGCGCCGATGAGCCCGGTGAACTCCCCGGCCGGGATGGTGAAGGTGATTCCTTTGAGAGCCTCGTGGGTCACGTACTCGGGGCTGAAGAGGAGCTTCAGGGTCCCTTTGAGGCCTTCTTCTTTCTTTACGGAGCGGAAGCTTCGGGTGACACCATCCACCCGGATGGCCGGCGAGGAGGTGCTCATTCGACGATGAACCTTCGCCCCACGAGCAGGGCCTGGTTCAAGTCCCCCTGGACAGAGGCATTGTACTTGAGCTTGAAGGGGACGCGCTCGCCAAGTCCGTCTGCTTTAAAGAGATTGGCGGCGAAGCCCGAGTCCACCGGGAATACCGTGATCAGCCTCGGACGGGCGCGATCCTTTCCGTCTTTCTTGTAGACCATTGAGTAAATGAGAAGTGCCGTGTTCCTTCCTGCCGGATTCGCTTTGGGGAAGGACACGATGTCCGTCCGGAGCTCCAGGGTGAAGGCATCGTTGCGGGTCCACTCCACCAAACGACGCAGTTTGAGGGAACCGTAAGGGTAGGAGAGGAGCTCCGCCGGAGCGGTCCGACCGATCTGACCGATGGCTTCATCGAGCAGCTTCATGGCGGGTTCATGATCCCGGAAAGCGATCTTTCCGGCGAAGACGGTCAGATTCGAAAACAGAGTTCCCTTCGCTGGCCGTCCAGAAAAGAGTCCTGCGGGCAGACCGAAGCCGGACTCAATCTCGTTTCGGGCGTATCGTGCGCGCTTGTAGCCAAAAGGAGTCTCGAGGTTCGAAAAAAGGTAACCGTAGGTGTGGGTGAGGCCGGCGTGGCCGTGGATATAATCGTTGTCATAGCCCACATTCCAGATTGAGTTCAGGGCTTTCAGGATGGCGGGCGAAACAGTTCTCCGTCCCGTGGAGAGGTGGCTTTCGTCGATATTGCGGCTCATGCCCCAGAGTTGAAAGAGGAGCGGGGTCTCGTGGTCCTGTTCGAGCTGTTTCAAGAAGCCGGGAATGCGGGTTTCGATGGCTTCCCGGATCCGGTTCGGGTCCTCAATGCCTTCGACCACGCGGGTCACCTCGGCCCAGGGGCAGTCAGACGGGGTTTCCCGCCGGGACGAGTCGGGGCAACCGGCCAGTGCCTGGCTTCCAAAAACGGGGGTGAGCAGGGTGCCGAGCAGGGTCAACAGGGCCTGAAACATTGTGATTCTCGCTCTCATGGAGGTAGTCTTGTAGCCGAAGGAATCCCAAATGAAAAGCCCAGAGTCCGTCGCCTACTACGAGCACCATGCCCACCGTCTTCTTGAACTGTCGGCTCGCACCCGGAATCCCGGCGAGCTCTTGCCCTTTGCTGAAATTTTGCCTCCCGGGGGGCGGATTCTCGACCTGGGTTGCGGGGCCGGAGATGACTTCATCCTGTTTGCCAAAGCGGGCTTTCAAGGAGTGGGGGTCGAGCTCGGTGCGGTCCGGGCCAAGTGGGCCAGGGAGCGGGTTCCCGGGCTTGAGGTGCTGGAGAAGAACCTTTTGTTCCTGAGCCTGAAGGAGGGGGAGTTCGATGGAGTCTGGGCCAATCGCTCCCTTCATCATTTCTCTCCGGAAGAGACCCAGCGAATCGTGGTCACCGCCTTCCGTGGGCTCAAGCCAAGGGGGATATTCGGCGTGATCCTTTATGAAGGCACCGAATCCTTCGAGGATCGCGAAGGCGATCTCGCCGGTCCGTCCCGCTATCTGCACCCCTGGAACGAAAAAGCCGCCTGCTCGATGATCGAGCAAAGCGGCTTTCGTATCCGGAAGGTGGGGCGTCAGCCGGCAGATCCGACCCGGGGGCATCCGCTCCCGAGCCTGCTCCTGTTGGCTGAGAAGATTTAGATTCAGTTCGTCTTGGACTTGGCAGCCTTGGTCGCGCGGATGTTCGCGCGCTGCGATGCCATCACGGCAATGATATCGAGAGCCTCATAGCGCAGGTCGTTTTCATAGATGAAGCGGTAGAAGTTCTCGATGTCGGGATGATGACGGAAGTTCTTCAAAGATCCGGCCGTGGTTTCGGCACCGGCCGTGGCAGCTGCCATGGCCAAACCGGAAGCGGAGGCCTGGGCCTGGGCGGCTTCGAGCTCCTCTTCCTCTTCTTCAGAGGTCTGGCCTTCAGCCTGGATCTCGGCTTTCACTTCGAGGACTTTTGATTTTTTGTCGCCTTTTTTGGTCTCAATGGCCAGCTTCACTTTGGGCTCTGCTTTCTTGGTGGATTTGGCCACGGGTTTGGCTGCTGCCTTGGTCACGGCCTTGGCCGCGGATTTCGCAGCCGCTTTCGCCGGCTTGGCGGACAGGGTGGTTTTGTTGGTTTTTTTATTCAGTTCTTTCTTTGCTTTTGCCATGGGGTTTTTCCTTCCGGGGTCAGGGGTTGGTTTTACAGTTTTGACTCGTTTTTGTCCAAGATTCCGTATCGGTGAAGCTTGTTGTAGAGGGTTTTGATCGTGATCCCCAGGCTCTGGGCTGCCCGGGTTTTGTTCCCTTCGTGGTGTTGAAGGCAGCGCAGGATGTGGATCCGTTCGAGTTCCTCGAGGGCCATCTCCACCGGAGGGGGGCCGGACAGGGTGATGCTCCCGCCAGGAACCGCTTGCTCGCGGATCACCGCGGGCAGGTCTTTTGCTTCAATCCTTGCACCTCCGGTCATGATCTGGAGGCGTTCGGTCAGGTTTTGCAGTTCCCGGATATTGCCAGGCCAGCGATAGCCTTGAACCAGGGAGAGTGCCTCGGGGCTCATCCGGCCATGCAGGCCCGGAGCAAAGTGCTCCATCAGGTCTTTCAGGTCTTCCATCCGGTCGCGAAGGGCCGGAGACTGCAGGGTAATGGTGTTCAAGCGGTAGAACAGATCCTCCCGGAAGCGGCCTGCACTGATTTCGGCTTCCAGGTTGCGGTTGGTCGCCGAAACGATCCGGACATCCACTCGGATGGGCTCTTTGCCTCCCACCCGGAAGATTTCCCCTTCCTGGAGAAAGCGCAGGAGCTTGGACTGGAGGGAAAGGGGCAGTTCTCCGATTTCATCGAGGAAGAGGGTTCCTCCATGGGCCACTTCGGCGAGGCCCTTCTTGGTGTTCACAGCACCGGTGAACGATCCTTTCTCATGGCCGAACAATTCGGATTCGAGCAAGGACTCGGTGATGGCACCGCAGTTGATCGCCACAAAGGGCTGATCTTTGCGGGGGCTCAGTTCATGAATCCGGCGAGCAAGGAGTTCCTTGCCGGTACCGCTCTCGCCGAGGACCAGTACGCTGGCCGAGGTCGGAGCCACGCGTTCCACCAGATAAAGGACTTCTTTCAGTTTTTTGCCGGACCCGATCAGGGTCGAGGTCGATGCGGACCTGTTTTTGGCCAGATTCCGGACTGGGGCACCGAGCGTGAGTCCCGGACGGACCGGGGCCAGCATCCGGCCGAGTTCGCTCGCGGCCAGCTCGACCAGGATCTGTTCAGCAGTGGACCACTTGCCGTTCTCGTGGGCGGCGAACAACACGGCACTGATCTGTTGTTGGTGCAGGCAGGGAACGATGAAAACCTGATGGAGGGGCTCCACGATGCTCTGGCGAAGGCGGACCGCCTGATCGAGAGTTCTCGGGTCGAAAGCTGGAAAAGATGCAGACGAATTGAAAAGCTGTTGAGGGAGTCCGCCCTTGGCATCGAAGCGGGCGATCGCGAAGCGCGCGAACGGAAGCTCGCGATTCAGGAACTCGAGGCTGCCGTCGAATTCCTGCTGAAGCTTCTGGATGGTGTGAAGAGCTGAGGGGCTTCCCATAAGGTGCTCGGATTCTATACGCTCCGTGTAAAAAATGCAATAAAGAAATGGAGCGAAAAGATCGATTTTTTGATCGGCCTTGGATAAACTGAAACAGTGGCATCTTAGATTCAGGAAAAGCACGGGAGTCGTCCTCTTGGGATACCTCGCATCGTTGCTTTGGGCCTGGCATCAACTCTACGGCTATTTTACCTGGTATCACTTCGATCATGGAGGGCACGCCTACGGAGGGACCCAGCTTCTCGAAGTGGGGTACCACGGGATTCAAGACCGGGTCTTCATGGGTTCCATCCAGAACCTCTTTTATCCTCCGCTGGAGGACTTTCTCCTTGCCGGACTCCAGCTGCTGAGTGGATGGACGGGTTTTGAACTCTATCCGATCTACGTTTCGCTCATCCTGCTCCTTTTTCTGGCCTCTCAATGCACCTGGGTGCTGACCCTTCAAAAAGGATGGACCCGGTTGGTCTTCGCTGCCGGACTGCTCTGGTTGTTTCATTTGCAGAAGTTCGACTCGTCGAATCTGCAAGGGTGGTCGATTTTCGATGCGGTGGTGATCGGGCTTTCGAGTCAGTTCCTCTCGGGGATCGGATTCTTCCAGTTGCTGAGACTGGCCTTCCAGGAGGCTCCTCCATCCAAACCCCGGGTCCTCTTCTGGACCGGCTTTTGTATCCTGTCGCACCTGATTACGGGGATCCTGGCAAGTCTCGTGTACCTGATCATCGCGTTCACCCGGAAGTGGAGGCGTCCCGATATCCTGAAAGGGATCGCGATCCTGTTTGCGGCAACCGCTTTTTTCACCTTACCCTTCCTGGCCTACCGGAAATGGATGATCTCCTCGACCATTTACTTCAATCAGTCAACGTGGACGCTGGTGCTCATGGCGCTGACTGCGGCGCTTTCGCTCTGGCAACGGTGGAAGGGGAGTGTCTGGATTGTTTTGGCCACAATCCTCTATGCTCCTCTGATTCTTTTTCCGCGCCTCGGGGCCCACCTGGATGAGTCGATTTCTTTTCATTTTTACCGTTTGGCGATGCCGGCCTGGATCCTGTTCTGGGCGGGCTTGTTGGGGTCGGCCGATGTCAGGAGTTCCCGCAGTTCAGTGAAGAGGAGCATGTGGGCCTGTCTGCTCCTGACGGGGCTGACTCTTGGCACCCAAATGAGTCCCTGGTGGAGTGTCACCCGGGGCTCCCTGGCTCTCAAGCCTCCGCTCGAGGTTGAGTCGTATCCCGACGGATGGAGGAAGGGGACCGGTGGAAGAACACTGGTTCTAGGGCGGACCCGTTCTTGCGACTTCGGTTTGGATTACATCCTGCTCGGAGCCTTTCCCGGTTTTTCCTCGATTCGGGGCTTGCATTGGGAGGGTTCCACCGGAAATGCCATCATCAGCTCTTATCTGGTCACCCTATTCGGTCCTCCTGCGGTGCTCGATTACTATTACCTGAATCCGCCCTATTGCGGGGCTTTTGAGCGGGTGCTGAAGGATGCGATCCAGGTCCTAGACATCGGCTACCTGGTTTATGGTGACGTGGATCTGGAGTGGATCCCGGAGCCGAAGCGCTCCTGTTGGAAGCAGGTCCTTTCGAAAGGCTTGGAAGAGGTCCCTTGGATTCCTGCGGGGAGTTTCCGGTTCCAAGGAGAGCCGAAAAATATCCTCGTGGTCGATCCCCGGCACCATTCGCGAGCGGTGTACTTCAACCCGAATGAGTCTTATTTCGCAACGCCCACTGGAAAATACCCCTATTTCGGTGGGCCGGTTCTGGCTCGAATGAATGCCGCAATGGAGGGGGTCTCTCAGGTGGCTCCTGGGATTTATCCTGAGGACCGGGACACTTTCAATCAGGAATTGCTCCGGAAACCGGAGCCTGCAGTCCGGAGCGGAGTGCCCCCCGTTACCTCGTTGGGAAAGGGGCGGTATCGGGTGGACCTTCCATCCAACGAGGCCTGGGTTCACCTTCGGGTCCATCCCCAGCCGGGAATGCGGATTCGTGATTCAAAAGGAGCGGAAATCAAATTCATGAAGGCCTATCCGGGATTGGTTTTCCGAGGAGCCGGAACGGTGGAGGTGACCTATCAGAGGACTGTCCTCATGTGGATTTCCTATGGGGTTTCCTTGATCTTCTGGTTGGTTTTTCTTTTTCGGCAAGTGTGGATTCAATGGAGTTCATTTAAAAAAATAAGCAAGAGCTTTCAGAGTCGAGCTGTTAAACTGGGTTGAGAGGGTATCGCATGTTGCATACGGGGTGGTTTCGGTTCGGGGTTATTTTTCTTTTTCTGCTGTCCACTGAGTCGGCATGGTCTTGCGTGGCTCCGGCTGGAGGTACGGCTCAATTGAACTCCTACGGAGATTGTGAGATCACCTGTCCTCCTCAATACAATCTCTCGGGTGGGGCCTGTGTTTTTTCGGGGGCGGGCTCCTATAATTGCGGGGTCAGAACTTTACCCTATGAGGGAGTGCCGGGGGGCACGAGTTGTCGGATCTCGACCCCGTGCGGATCCAATCGCGTTTTGATCTCGGGCCTGAATGAGTGCACTTGCGCCGCAGGCTACGCTCCCAACACATTGGGAACGGCTTGTGTCGCTTCGGGTGGGAGCGGAACCGGATCTGGAACCCCATCCGGGACCCCATCTTGTAACCAGGGAGATCGTTGTACCAACGGAACACAGACCGGTACTTGGGACAATGGAGCCTGTTGCACCTCGGGTCCTTTTCCAGTTTGCCTCGTGCCCCCTATCACCTGTAGCCCCAATCCTGCGACACCCACTCCCACGCCGGCCACATCATGCACCAACGGTTGGAATTGCGGTCCTTGTCCGCGTGGCCACTCCTGTACCTATGATGGGCCGAACAACTGTTGTATCGATAACACCGCGCAGGTTTGTTTGGCAGCTTGGTCTACTTGTTCTGCCCCTCCTCCCGTATCCCCGACTCCCTCTTGCAATATCGGAGACTCTTGTCAGGGTGCGGGTGGGCAAGCCGGCCTCTGGTTCGCTGGTCGCGGAAATCCGTGTTGTTCAGAAGCGGGAGGTTGCTGCAAAGTAGATCGAAACGGCACTCCAATTGCTTGCTTGCTCGGGCCATTCTCGTGCTCGGGTGGAGGAAGCGGATCCGGAAGCGGTCCGGGACGCGGTTCCGGTAGTGGATTCGGTAGCGGCATGGGCAGTGGTTCGGGAAGCGGCTCAGGAAGTGGTTCTTCATCCGCTCCGATCCCGGGACTCCCGACTTGTGCTTTAGATGATAACTGTACCCCAATTGCGCAGCCCGGGAAAACCGGGCAGTGGCGGCAGATTTGCTTGCCCGGAGTAGCTTGTGATCCAAGCTGTCTTTACATGGAAAACACTGGACTCATCGACCCTCGGACGGGGCGTACCCTGCGGCGACTCATTTCCCTGAGTCCGCCCTTTATTGAATGTATTCCGCCCTCGACTTCTCCACCGACGCCGTCTTCGGCATCGAACTGTGCGGTCGGAGTGGCCTGTCAGGACCAGTTGGGATCGGTGGGCGTGATGACTGCAAGCCAGGGGTGCTGCATGAATGGGGACTGTTTTGCTCCTCCCTATGTGTGCCCCCCGGTGATCGGCGTTTCGGCGAATCCGGTGCCTTCGGCTTCACCCTTTGCGGATCCGCTCAATCCGACCCAGTGTCGGAAGGGTTTTACAAAGGGATCGGGAGGAGAATGTTTGCCGACCCCTGAGTACCACTCTTGCGGAGCTCCGGTGAACTCGAGCGTCATGCCTTCGGTTCCGGGCTCGGAAGATATTCGGAGCTTTCTTAATCCAAAATTGAAGTGTTGCTTGAATGAAATCGACGGAGCCTTCAGTGGAGGAAGCCACCTGAAGTTCGACTGCATCGAAAATGCAGGTGTGGCCTCGAGCTTCGATCAGCTTTGGGCCGGGAAGGACCAGGATCTGAACGGAGCCGCTCCTTATGCCACCTTGTTGGCGGGATTTGGCGGAAAGCCGATTTCAGGATTCTACGCACTCGAAGGCGGATCACTCCGTCGCTGTGGTGAGTTCAGTGAGTTTGCAGCGCTCGGACCCATCCAAGGATACCGCGTGGACCCGGCCCAGACCGTGGTCCAGCAAAACTCGGTGGGAGCAGGGAACATGGTGGCGGTCGGAACCCCGCTTCCGATCCCCCAAGGCGCAGCCTTCACGCATATCCGCACGGAGGTCCGGAAAAAAGGAAAGACCATTCCGACCACCATCGATGAGATGCGTCGGTGCCCGGTTCTGCTTCGTGCCGCCACGGTCGTTTCGTGCAAGAAGCCCGTTCCGGGAGTGAATCCGCAGAAGACCTTCATCGACTCTGCAGCCGCGGCAGACAAGGTCAGGTGCGCAACCGGTGGAGTGGTCCAGATTCATGTCCAAATGAGGCAGATTCACGAAATCACCGGGCAGCCCACCATGAAAATGGTTGATACCGTCTTAGACAGCTCCCAGCTTTCTACGATTTCGATTGAAGAAATCCTCAAGATGCGTCGGGGGCTCTAGACAGTACCCATTTGCCCGACGGATTTGGTGTATACTGAAAGCCAGGGGAAATCATGGGTTCTTGCCGGGTTTACATTATCTCTATAGGGATCGGGCTTGCGTGGTTGGGTTGTTCCAAACAGGCGTTTGCTCAGCCGCCAGGTTACGTGGGTACAAGCCCCGTAAGAGTAGACCTCGACGACGCCTTCGGGCCGGTGAGTGGGCCTTCCGGGGCGGCGGAACATGAGTTTGGCTACTTGAAGACCGCGCCATACACGGATGCCGCCGAAGAATGGCCGGTTTGCGGACCGGGCATTCCAAATAAGACGAGTCCGCGAATCCCGGTCTCTGCTGATGCCAGCTACACGGTGTCCTCTGCCGCCACCATCACTTACCCGAATGCCCTAGATGTGCACCCGGCGACGGGGCTGCGCTACGTAACGAGTGATTCATCACCTCCGGTATATGCGTATCGAAGATCATCACCCGGTAACCGTTGTGCTTGTTTGACCGATATGATGACTCCACGTACCGGTCAGCTACCAATCTATACCCCGGTTGTGGGTCGGCAAGGTGCTTCCGACTTATCAAATATCCCTTTGCGACGATTCTATGCCTCAACCTTCGAGGAAATTTCTCGAGACCCACCCTACAGCGCACCCTATGGGCCCGTGGCGGTCACCAACAAGGCAACAGTGGATCCCCGGGCTTTCTCCTTGTTTCATCCGAGTGCATCGGCCACTGAGTTTTCGGTCTGCAGTTGTCCCAATCTGAACGAAAAAGCCGAGGCCCTCTCTCCAACCGATCCCCAGGCCGGTTCGGTTTGCGTCCCGATGATCGATACTGGTATCTCCAACTCACCCAACCGGGTCCTCGCACCGTATGCGCTGTACCCCGCGTTTTACAATCAGCACATCCTCACCGCCTGGAAAGAGAGCAGTTCAACCGGTCCATTGAAGCCTACGATCAATCTTCCGAAAAGCGCTTCCGAGCAAGATGTGATCGAGCCTTATGACCGCAGGATCTGGACCTGCTCCGCTCCCTTTGAGCCTGACTTGGGCACGGGTAACTGTATATATAAACGGGAAAAGCACGCCTGTGGCGAGGGCACGACGGGAATTGCCCTTTCGCCTTACGGGGAGACTTCCGGCTCCGCCACCAACGCCAACTTCCAAAAACTGGCCAACAAGAAGCTGGCCTGCTGTTTGAATTCACACAAATTGGATTCAAACGGCGCCACGTTTCAGGAATTTTTGAAATACGATTGCACCGAAACCCGGGTGCTCGACGCTTCAGGAAAGAGTCTCGACTTTAACACCCTCTGGGCAGGAGCGGACGACACTCTCGATGGCGGCCAGATGAATGCGCTTGCCTTGGTGAGTGCAATCGGGCAGCCCATCACCGGCTTTTACACGCTCCGTGGGACACGATGCTCCAAGTTCAGCGAGTTCGGCGGGGAGCTTCGGCCCAAGCGGGTCAAGCCCTTCCTGGCAGCCTCCCAGCAGGCGGCGGTGGCGGGAAGTGCAAACGAGGAGAATATCGGGAACGCTTATCCGCTCCCGTCTGTTCAGGCTTACAC
>CANHQK010000022.1 GCA_947462765.1 Bdellovibrionales bacterium | reverse complement strand
ATCCGGATCAAGCGGATGAAAGAGGGCGTTCCAGAGGATGCAGCGCCCACCGAAGTGACCGCACTCGACGTCGAAGAAATGATCGCCCAGATGGCCAGAATTCCTGCGAAAACCGTCACCCACTCCCAAAAGGACCGGCTGCAGGGGCTGGATCGGAATCTCAAGCTGAGTATCTTCGGTCAGGATCCCGCAATCGACCGGGTCGTGTCTTCGATCCGCCTCGCGCGATCCGGACTCCGGAGCGGAGACAAGCCGATCGGGTCCTTTCTCTTCTGCGGACCGACCGGCGTCGGGAAAACCGAGTTGTCGAAGCAGTTGGCCAGCCACATGGGTGTCGCCTTTTTGCGGTTTGACATGTCCGAGTACATGGAACAGCACACGGTTTCGAGATTGATCGGGGCGCCTCCCGGCTATGTCGGCTTCGAGCAGGCAGGCTTGCTCACCGACGCCGTGATGAAGAATCCCCACTCGGTCGTACTGCTCGATGAGATCGAGAAAGCGCACCCGAGTGTGTGGAACATCCTGCTCCAGGTGATGGACCACGGTTTCCTGACCGACAACAACGGGAAAAAAGCCGACTTCAGGAATGTGATCCTGATCATGACTTCGAACGTCGGCTCACGCGACGCCGAACGCCGCATGGTGGGCTTCGTGAGCGACCTGGCTGGATCCGATGCGGCCCAGAAGGAACTCGAGCGGGTGTTCTCGCCCGAGTTCCGGAACCGTTTGGATTCGATCATCTTCTTCAGCCCGATGGACATGCGCATGATGGACCAGGTGGTGGGCAAGCAGATTGTCGAGCTCGAACACCTGCTCCTGGCCAAGCATGTGGAGATCGAGTTCGAACCCGAGGTCCGGACCTGGCTTGCCGAGAAGGGCTACGACCGTAAAATGGGGGCCCGGCCTCTGGCTCGTGTGATTCAGGATGAGATCAAGCGACCGCTTTCGGAAGAGATCCTGTTTGGGAAACTCGAGCAAGGTGGTGCGGTGCGGGTGGTTCTGAAGGACGGGAAGCCGCACTTCGTGGTGGAGGCGCGGGTTCCGAGCGGGGTGATTTCCACGCCCGTGGAAAAAGCGGAATCCTGATTCGCAGCAAGAGCTGGTGCCAGAAAGCGCCTATTCAAACAGGGCGCGTTTTGGCTCCACTTCGGGCCTGCCGATGAGCGCGCCGCATTAGTTTCCTGAAATCATGAGGATTTATGGTTTCTTTCGGGGTCCGTACTTTTGGCACGGGATTCGCTGTGTGAGGGAGCATTGAAGGAATGATCCTTCAGACCACACACGATTCCACCAAAGGGGGGCGGAACCCATGCAGCACTATTCGTATCGACTCATCCTCGCAATCCTGATGTTTGCGATGGCTGGAAAGGCCAAGGCCCAAGTGCCCGGCGATCAAATCCGGCTAGGAACTCCAACTTATGCGGGCACGGGGTGTCCACTCGGGACCGTATCTGCGACCCTGAGTCCAGACGCTCAAAGTTTGAGTATCCTGTTCGGCTCCTTTCAGGCGCAAGCAGGGGGAATGTCGGGCAACACCGTGGATCGCAAGGCCTGTAACATTGCCATCCCGGTGAATGTTCCCGGCGGATACTCGGTTTCCGTGATCAAGATCGATTACCGGGGCTATGCAAGACTCCCGGTGAATGCGAGTGCCACTTTCGATGTCGAGTACTTCTTCGCGGGTCAGAACGGGCCCGCTTATCACAAGAGCTTTGTCGGTGCGAACGACGGCAACTTCAACTTGAACAACAACCTCGTGGCTACAGCCAATGTGTGGTCGCCCTGCGGCCAGGATGTGAATTTACGAACCAACACCAGCATCGCGGTGCAGACGAACGGCATGAACGAACAATCGATCATGACCCTCGATTCGGCCGATCTCTCCGCGGGAGTGGTGTATCAGCTTCAGTGGAGAACTTGTGGCGGAGGAAATCCGGGCAACGGGGGCTGGGGCAATGGTGGCGGATATCCTCAGCCGACGCCGTTCCCGAATCCGAATCCTTACCCCAACCCGAATCCCTATCCCTATCCCGGTCAGATGGGTCCTTGTGTGATCAACTCCTACTACGATCAACGCGGATTCCAAGTGTTCATGGTCAAGGATGGAACTGGACGTGTGATGGGCAATACCGTCCAGTATGCTGAAGCGCTCCGGATCGCCGAGCAATCACGGGCCATGGGATTCTGCTCCGGCATCGTGAACAATGCCCAGCAAGGTGGATTCCCCGGACAAGGTGGATTCCCCGGACAAGGTGGATTCCCCGGACAAGGTGGATTCCCCGGACAAGGTGGATTCCCTAGCCGGTGTCAGATCATGGCGGGGGGCAATGCCTACGGACAGCGCTTCTACCGTGTGGTCGATGCTTCGGGTCGGATCCTGTTCAATACTCCGGACTACAATCAGGCCATGCAGTTCAGTCAATTCAATCCGGCTTGCCGATAAATCATCCAATAGTGAATGGAGTGGAACCCGGGGAGCGATGCTCTCCGGGTTTTTTCTTGCTCAGAAGCATGCCGCCCAGATCAAGACCACCAGTAGAAATCCGATTCCGAACGGCGCTACCCGCATGTAAGTCTCTTTTTCTCCGACTTGATCGTGCAAGAGGCTCCGGATCGCAACAATCGACTGAAAAGCAAGAGGGACGCCGACCGCACTTCCTGCGGCCAGCGAGGCGAAGTGGGAAGGCTCGACCACTTTCGAGAGCAGGAGATTCGACATGGTCGAGGTGCCCACGAAGATCGATCCGAGGAAGCCGAGGATGGGAGCCCCGGCACCGAGCCAGAACGAAGGTAATGCCCCGGTCAGAAGCTCGAGGCTGCCATTCACCCGGAGTTGCTGAACCAAGAAGGTCGTGCAGAAGAAAACAAAAAGAGTCTTTCTGGAGCGCACTCCCGTTTCCAGCACGATGGCTCTTAGAGAATGAAGTCGCTTCACGGCCGGAATCATCAGCAATCCGAACGCGATGAACACCGTCCCTGGATTGAAAATCCGGATCTCCGACCCTTCGAACCGTCGATCCATCCAAATCGTTTTCCCCGTCCACATGCAGAGCAGAAGGAGTCCATAAACCGAAAGCCCCTTCCATTCCAGAACAGGACCTGAATCACCTCCGAACAGCCGGCGAGCGGTCCAGAGACCGAAAACAAAGGTGATGAAGGCGGGGCCCAAAGCCGAAAGCTCGGGACCGGATTTTGAAATGAATACACCGGAGGTGATGTAGATCAGGCTCAGGGAGAGGGTCCATAGAGATTCCTTCAGGTTCCAGCGTCCACCGATCAATCGGGCCGAGAGGAGCGGGGCGATCACCATGAGGGGAGTGAGGTGGAGAAAAATCTCATGGGCAGGAGAGGCGTCAGGAAAGCCCAGTCTCGTCGGAGTCCCGAGTGCGCCATAGGGAATGCCCACCACACAACTCAAGAAGGGCAACAGGGCACACCATTTCAGTTCGAAATTCAGTGCCAATAGAATCGGTGCAATCACCAGGGTCGGAGTGCCAAATCCGCTCGAACCCTCCACCATCAGGGCGAGTGGAAAAGATACCAAGATGCCTTGAACCACCCGGTTTGGAGTGATCGCCCGGACCAAACGGGCCAGAGAATCGATGATGCCGGCTTTACGCGCCATTTCGAGGAAGAAAAAAGCTCCGATCAGGATGAATCCGATTTCGACCGTGAGGATGAGTGTTTTTTGCGTTGCATGAGCCCAAACCTGATCACTCGCACGAAACAGGGTACCGGTCAGCAAGGTGCCACTCAGCATGGCATAGAACGAGGCATGGGTGAGGGGCAGGCGTAAGCCCGCGAATCCCAAAAAGAGGATCAGAAAGGGAATCAATGCCGCAAATTGCATAGGGGATCGGGGCCGAGCATAGCCCCGTTATGTGCTGAAAACCATTAAAAAATCGCTTGATGGAGGCTCCCCCTTTCGCCTAACCTTGAAGCCGTGAACGACCCTGTTGCCCTGCTCCGTACTGCCCTCGGTCCGAATGCGGTGTCTGTCGATCCTGGAGATCTGCAGGCTTACGGGAAGGATTGGACCAAGACTCATGAACCGGCACCACTGGCCATTTGTTTTCCATCCTCCACCGATGAAGTCTCACACCTCCTGGCTCTGTGCTTTCGGGAAGGGATCGCTGTTGTGCCCTCAGGGGGCCGCACGGGGCTCGCGGGAGGAGCGGTTGCAGCCAAGGGTGAGGTGGTACTCAGCCTCGATCGGATGAGAAAAATGGGTGCGGTGGATCCACTGGCCCTCACGGTAGCGGTCGAAGCCGGTGCCGTGACGGAGGCTGTCCATGAGCATTGCAAGCCTCATGGTCTGACCTGGCCCGTGGATTTCGCCTCTAAGGGCTCATCGACAGTGGGCGGTAACATTGCAACGAACGCTGGCGGAGTCCGCGTGATCCGCTACGGGCTCACCCGGAATTGGGTGCTCGGTCTCACGGTCGTTCTGATGGACGGGACTGTGCTCCGGATGAACGGCTCGCTTGAGAAAAACAACACCGGGATCGATCTCCGGCAGGTTTTCATCGGAAGCGAAGGAATTCTCGGAGTGATCACCGAGGCCATTTTGAAGCTGACCCCTGTGCCAGGGGATCGGGAAGTTTTTCTATTCGGATTGGCCGATCTTCCGGCTGTTTTTGACCTTTTCGAGGCTTCCCGGAAGAGCGGGCTCCTCGTCAATGCATTTGAGTGTTTCTCCCAGGATTGCCTGGAGCAGGTGTTGTCGCATAGGAATCTCTCCGCACCCTTTGCTTCGGCTTGCACTCAATACGTGCTCCTCGAAGTCGAGCGTCCTTCGGGAGATGCTGCACAGGAAAATCTGGAAAAGTGGCTCTCTGGTCTCATGGAGTCGGGGTTGGTGAAGGATGCAGTCCTGGCCCAATCCGAAAAAGAAGCCTCCAACCTCTGGGCCATGCGCGAGGGGATCTCCGAGTCCCTTGCACACCAGGGGCTTCTGCACAAACACGATATCTCGCTCCCGATCCATCGCCTGAAAGAATTCATTGAAATCTGGACCCGCGACATCGATCAGAACTATCCCGGATTGAAGCCTTATGTTTTCGGTCACATCGGAGATGGGAATCTTCATGTCAATTTGATGAAGCCCGAAGCTATGCCGGTGACGGAGTTCAAAATCCTCTGCAATAAAGCGGACGAAGGCATGTTCGATTGGATCCGGAAATTCGAGGGATCGGTCTCTGCCGAGCACGGGATCGGACTTCTGAAACGCCACTTGCTGTCTTATTGCAGATCCGAGGATGAGATCCGCCTCATGCGCCAAATGAAGCAGATGTTCGATCCGAAGGGTCTGCTCAATCCCGGCAAGGTATTGCCGGCATGAGAGCCATGGATTCTTCAGGTCGCATTCCAGTGTCAGCCGTTCTGATTGTCAAGAACGAGCGGGCCCAACTCGAGACCACGCTTCCGTTGTTGCGTTTTTGTGACGAGATTGTCGTGGTCGATAGCGGGAGTGAGGACGGGACAGCCGCGTTTGCGGCCGATTCCGGCTGTCGCGTGATTCAGCAAGAGTTTCTCGGGTTCGGGGCTCAAAAAGCATTCGCAGTCAACCAGGCCAAGAACGACTGGGTACTGAATATCGATGCGGATGAAAAGATGACACCAGGATTGGAGAGCGAAATCCGGAACTTTGTTCTGCATGCTGCTCCGGAGGATGCCGGGCTCGAAATTCCGAGGCGACTGGTGTTCATGAAAACCGAGTTCCGGTTCGGACGGGAATCCCGGGATCTAGTACTCCGTCTTTTCCGAAAATCAGCCGGGAATTTCGATCAGGCTGCCGTGCATGAAAAAGTCAGGCTTGTGCAGGGGCGAGTTCAGCGGGCGATGGCCCCGCTTCTCCATGACAGCTATCCCTCCATGGAAGCGTACGTGTCGAAGATGAATCGCTACACCAGCTTGGGGGCGCTGGAGTTGCTCCGCAAGCATCCCGGACGGTGGGCTTTTGTCTATGCTGCGGCATTTCCTGTCAAGTTTCTGCAGTTTTTGCTCCTTCATGGCAACCTATTGAACGGTCGGGCAGGGTGGTGCTGGAGTGCTCTATCGGCTTATGCTTTCTTTGTGAAGCATCTGAAGCTCCATGAGTTGAAATCCCAGAAAACCCCGTTAGACTGAGGGAATGAAAACATTCCAGTTGATGCTTCTTTCTGTTTCTTTATTGGCCATGCCCGCTGTTGTTTTTGCGGGTGACGAGAACCAAGTTGCTCCGGATTCCCAGTATAAGAACTGGGAGCTGATCGCGAACAAGGACGGGATCAAGACCTTCCAGCGTGACACAGATCAGGGCATTGTCGGGTTTCGTGGCGAAACCGTGATGGATGCTTCGATCGAGCAGATCGCGACCGTTCTGGCCGATATGCCGAGCCGGAAGAAGTGGATGGACGAAGTGGTGGAGGCCCGTCGGGTCCGGATGAATTCGATCTTCGACCGGGTCGAATACAATCATACCGCGGTACCTTGGCCCTTCCAGAACCGTGATTTTGTTTATTCAGCCAAGGTGGCGGTGGATACCAAGGAAAAAAGCATGATCATCACCATGCAGTCCACTGAGGATGCGGAACTTCCTCCGAAAGACGGGATCGTTCGGGGTCAGATGCACTTGAGCCGCTACTTCTTGAAGTCGCTTGAAGGTGGTAAGAAGACCTTTGTGACCGTCGAGATCATTGTCGATCCGAAGGGTGCGATTCCGAAGTGGATCGTTCGCCTGAAGCAGAAGAAGTGGCCGCGGAACACCCTCACCGGTTTGGGCAAGTACATCGCGAACAACCGGATCGATGTTCCGAAAGAGTTCCAGATTTTCAGCAAGTAATCGGCTGAAGTCATGTAGCTAAAAAAGCCGGGAAGGCATTGGTCTTCCCGGCATTATTTTTTACAAATGAATGCGGCGTCCATCCACTGCGAGCGCCGCTTCTTTCACGGCTTCGGCCAGTGTCGGATGGGCATGGCAGGTGCGAGCAACGTCTTCGGCCGAGCCACCGTATTCGAGCACGGTCACACCTTCGGCAATCAGGTCCGATGCGCGCGGTCCGAAGATGTGCATGCCGAGCAGCTTGTCGGTGGTCTTGTCTGCAAGGATCTTCACCATGCCTTCGGATTCATCCATGGCTTTGGCGCGACCATTGGCGAGGAAGGGGAAGGTTCCGGCTTTGTACTCGATGCCCTTGGCCTTCAAGTCTTCTTCCGAGTAGCCGACCCCCGCGATTTCGGGCCAGGTGTACACAATCCAAGGAATCGTGTGGTAGTTCACGTGGCCTGCTTGGCCGGCCATGATCTCAACCGCCGCGATGCCCTCTTCTTCGGCTTTGTGAGCCAGCATGGGGCCTTGGACGCAATCGCCGACTGCGTACACGCCCTTCACTTTGGTTTCAAAGTGATCGTTGATGTCGATCCGGCCTTTTTCATTCGCGGAAAGTCCGACCTTGTCGAGCTGGAGGCCGTCAGTGAAGGGGCGCCTTCCGGTGGCAACCAGGATCAGATCGCACTCGATCGTCTCTTTGGAACCGGTGCCGCGATCCATGACTTCGATTTGCATGCGAGAACCGGCGGCCTTGGCGCTCATGGCCTGAGTGTTCAGCCTGAACTCGAGCCCCTGTTTGGTGAGGGATTTTTTGGCTTCACCTGCGATCTGCTGATCCATGACGGAGAGGATCTTGTCTGCGAACTCGATCACGGTCACTTTGGCGCCGAGGCGCTTCCAGACGGATCCCATCTCGAGACCGATCACGCCGCCGCCGACCACCACGAGGTGGTTCGGGACTTCCTGGACATTGAGTGCCTCGGTTGAGGAGATGATCTTTTTGCCGTCGAACTTGAGGTTCGGTAGCTCGATCACTTCACTTCCGGTAGCGATCATCACCTTAGGAGCTTTGAGCAGACGTTTTGTGGCTCCGTCGACTTCAACCAGTTTGTGATCTCCTTCGATTCCGGCGAAACGCCCGTAGCCCTGGGCCCACTCGATCTTGTTCTTCTTGAAGAGTCCGGCAATGCCCTGGGTGAGTTGTTTCACCACTTCGTCTTTACGCGAGATCATCTGGGGAACATTGATCTTCAGTCCCTCCAGATCGATACCGTGCTTTTTGAATTTGTACTGAGCCATCGAAAAGTGCTCGCTCGAGTCGAGGAGGGCCTTCGAGGGAATACAGCCCACATTCAGGCAGGTCCCACCGAGGGAGGGGCGTTTTTCCACGCACACCACCTTCATGCCGAGTTGGGCGGCACGGATGGCGCCGACGTAGCCGGCGGGTCCGCCGCCGATGATGATCAGATCGAAGTTTTCGGTATTCATGGGTGTTCCTTGAAGTTCAGGTTTCAGGCAAAATCGAGACCGAGTTTTTCAGGGTTCTCGAGGAGTTCTTTTACGCGGACGAGGAAGGTCACCGCCTCCTTGCCGTCGATGATCCGGTGATCATAAGACAGGGCCAGGTACATCATGGGGCGGATCTCGACCTTGCCGTTGATCGCGACCGGCCGGTCCATGATCTTGTGCATGCCGAGGATTCCGCTTTGGGGCGGGTTCAGGATGGGGGTCGAAAGGAGCGAGCCATAGGTCCCGCCGTTCGAGATTGTGAAGGTGCCACCGCTCATATCAGCGATCGAGAGCTTGTTGTTCCGGGCTTTCACTGCAAGTTCACCGATGGCCTTCTCGATTCCGGCAAAGTCCAGTTTATCCGCACCGCGGACCACCGGGACCACGAGTCCGCGTTCGGTGCCCACGGCCACACCGATATCGGCGTAATCGTGGTATACGATGTCCGATCCGTCGATCGAGGCATTCACTGCCGGCAGTTCTTTCAGTGCCAGAGTGCAAGCCCGGGTAAAGAAGGACATGAAAGACAGCTTCACACCGTACTTCTTCTCGAAGGCGTCTTTGTGCTTGGCACGGACGTCTTGCACCGGCTTCATGTCGACTTCATTGAACGTGGTCAGAATGGCGGCTGTGTGTTGAGCGAATACCAGACGCTCGGCGATGCGCTTCCGGATGGAGGGCATCGGCACGCGACGGTCACCCGGTTTGTCATTCACTGCAGGCAAGCGACTCGCGGTGGGAGCGCTCTTCGCGCCACCGGAGGCGATGAAGGCCATGACATCGCCCTTCAAGATCCGCCCGTCTTTGCCGGTGCCTTGGATTTGCGCTGGATTGACATTCGCTTCCACCACCGCTTTACGGACCGCCGGACTCAGGGAGTCCAGTGCGGCTGGTGTCGCTTGAGGTGCGGCAGCAGGTGCAGCAGGCTTGGGAGTCGATGGGGGAGGGGGCGGAGTTTTACCGGTGGAGGCGCCTGCCGTGCCTGCAACGGAATCATCGAT
The DNA here is from genome assembly GCA_947462765.1 of Bdellovibrionales bacterium. Taxonomy (GTDB): domain Bacteria; phylum Bdellovibrionota; class UBA1018; order UBA1018; family CAIMNF01; genus CAIMNF01. The sequence goes on along the minus strand of CANHQK010000022.1, from coordinate 24,895 downwards.
GAAGGCGATGACCGACTTCACTGCGACCCGTTCGCCATCCCCTTTCAGAATGGTGAGAGCCCCTGAGTGTTCCGCGACGATTTCAACCGTGGCTTTATCGGACTCGATCTCGAGCAGGACGTCTCCCGCTTTTACGGCCTGGCCGTTTTGCTTCGACCATTTCAGGATGCTGACTTCAGTGATGGATTCTCCGACGAGCGGGGCAAGGATTTCGTGTTTCATGTTTGCTCCTAATCTTGAAAGGCTTTCAGGATGATTTCCTGTTGTTCTTTATCGTGAAGTTTTTTGGATCCGACCGCCGGCGAGGCGCAAATCTCGCGACCGACATAGGTCAGCCCGAGCTTCGGGAAGCGGGTTCCGAAGTTGGAAAGCGCTCCGGACCACATTCCCTGGAAATACATCCAGGCGCCCATGTTCCGGGGTTCCTCTTGCACAAAGAAGACTTCTTTTGCGTTGGGGTAGCGCTCCAGGATGCGGGCGAGCTCCTGTTCAGGCCACGGGTACAATTGTTCGAGACGGAGGATGGCATTCTGGAAAGCATTCCGCTTCTCGCGTTCGTCAAGGAGTTCGTAATAGATTTTGCCCGAGCAGACCATGATCCGCTTCACTCCCGATGCCGCACGGGAATCGGTGAATGCTGAATCGTCGATCACCTCTTGGAAAGACTTCTCAGTCAGATCCGCGAGTTCCGAAACAGCTTTCGGATGGCGGAGAAGGCTCTTCGGAGTCATGACGACCAGAGGTTTCCGGAAGTTCCGTTTCACCTGTCTGCGGAGCAGGTGAAAGATCTGGGCCGGAGTGGTCGGATAGGCAACCGTCATGTTGTCTTTTCCGCAAAGTTGAAGGAATCGCTCGAGGCGTGCCGAGGAGTGCTCGGGACCTTGCCCTTCGAATCCATGGGGAAGAAGCAGGGTGAGACCTGAGGCGCGGTGCCACTTCGATTCCGAGGTGGTGATGAACTGATCGATCATCACTTGGGCGCCATTCGCGAAGTCACCGAATTGGGCTTCCCAGATCACGAGTGAGTCCGGGTCCGACACCGAGTAACCGAACTCGATTCCCATTGCGGCGGTTTCTGAGAGGTGAGAGTTGTAAATCGAGATTTTGGCCTCGGGATGGAGGGAGTTGATCGGTGTGTGAGGCTGGTTGGTTTCAAAGTGGGTCACCACCGCGTGACGGTGAGTGAAGGTTCCCCGGCGTACGTCCTGTCCGGTCATTCGGACCGGAGTGCCCTCATGAACGAGGGTCGCGTATGCGAGAACTTCAGCATTCCCCCAATCGATCCCTTTTCCTTGCTCGATCGCCTGGATCCGTCCTTCGAACAAACGTTCGAGTTTCGGGTGGACCTTGAAGCCTTCTGGAAAGCGGTTGATCTTCTTGGCGATGGTCACGAGATCGTTCGCGCTGACCGTAGTTTTCACGGGTTTGAAGAGGTCGGCCGGATGGGCATGATGGTACTTGGACCAATACGGTCCCTGGTACTCCGAGTAGGTGGGTTCAGGTTTTTCAGCCCGGACCTTCTCGAGGGCCTTCGCAAGCGGAGCCATGGCCTCATCTTGAAGACGCTTCGGCTCTTCCTCGGTGATCACACCCTCGGCAGTCAGGCGGGCGGCGTAGACGCCCCGAGGAGTGTCGTGTGCGCTGATGGTCTTGTAGAGCTGGGGCTGCGTGAACGAGGGCTCATCTCCCTCGTTGTGGCCGTAACGGCGATAACAAACGAGATCGATGAAGACATCCTTCTTGAAGCGGTAGCGGAATTCGGTGGCAATGCGGACCGTGTGCCAGAGAGCCTCGGGTTCGTCTCCGTTCACATGGAACACCGGAGCATCGAAGGCGCGTGCCAGATCCGTGCAGTAGCGCGTGGAGCGCGAGTCACGTGGATCGGTGGTGAAGCCCACCTGGTTGTTTGAAATGATATGGATCGTTCCACCCACGGCATAGCCTTCGAGCTTTTGGGCCTGGATGGTCTCGTACACCACGCCTTGGCCGGCGAATGCGGCATCACCGTGCATGAGAATGGAAAGCACCTTGGTCCGCTCGGAATCCTTGCGCTGCTTTTGCTTGGCTCGGGCCATGCCGGTCACGACCGGATTGATGAACTCCAGGTGAGAGGGGTTGAATCCGAGCGACAAGTGAACCTGTTTTCCCTGGCGGGTGATGAAATCGAGAGAGTGCCCCTTGTGATATTTGACGTCGCCCTCGCCATGATCCGTCGACAGGCGGTAGTTGTCATCGAATTCCGCGAAGAGCATCTCGGGATTCTTTTTCAGAATATTCACGAGCACGTTCAGGCGTCCGCGGTGGGCCATTCCGAGCACGACTTCTTCGGCTCCGAGTGCCGCCCCCGTTTCGATTGCACAATCGAGACCGGGGATCAAGGCTTCACCGCCCTCGATCGAAAAGCGTTTCTGCGCCACGTAGCGGGTGTGGATGAATCGCTCGAGGCTTTCGCTCTCGGTGAGACGATTCAAGATGTACTTCTGGTCCTCGTTTCCGACCCGATAAGTTCCGGAAAGGGCTTCGAATCGGCTCTGGATGAACTGTCGCTCTTCTTCAGTTTGGAGTTGGAGGGTTTCGATGCCCACCGGTCCGGCATAAATCGCGCGTAAGCGGGCGATGATGGTGGAAAGAGGAGAGGGCTCGAGCCCGATCGCTCCGGCAATCCTGAAGGTTTCCCCGAGATCGATCTCGCTCAGTCCGAATCGTGCGAGCGCAAGTTCAGGCGCCGAAGCCGGGCCATCCATCAGCGGATTGATGCGGGCTTCGAGGTGGCCGTGAGTGCGATAGGCCTCAATCAGGCGGAAGACCTTGAGTTCGCGCTCGAGATCGCCACCGGTCGGGGTGGTCCAGCCGGAATCCTGAACGGCGCTGGTGGCCTCCACCAAAGTGGTGACTTCACCAAGGTAGATCCCATCGAAGAAATATCTCCACGATGGATCGACGGAATCGGGATTTTCCACATAGTTCGTGTATAAATCTTCGATATATTCCGCGTTGATGCTTTTCAGGTACTCGAAGTTCCGGAGATCGGGCTGAATTTCAGGGTTCAAGCTTGGATTTTTCCTTTGATTACACCGTAATAGTTGCCAGCGCTTCCGTCAATCGGTACAGTATTCCCATGAGTCATCAGAGAACCAACCGGACGCACACTTGTGGAGAATTGGGAGTCAATCAATTGAACCAGGAGGTCACCCTCTGTGGGTGGGTGGCCAAGCGCCGGGACCATGGCGGGCTCATCTTCATCGATCTTCGGGATCGTTACGGCTTGACGCAGATTGTCTTCGATCCTGCCATTGCGGGTGGTGCGGCTGCCCATGAGTTGGCGGGCAAGCTCCGTTCCGAGTTCGTGCTCTGGTGCAAGGGGAAGGTTCGCTCACGACCGGAAGGCATGGTGAACTCGAAGTTGGCCACCGGCACCATTGAAGTGGCGTGTCATGATTTGAAAATTCTTTCGGAGGCCAAAACCCCTCCCTTTCCGATCGAGGATGAGGTCGATGTCGCCGAGCAAGTTCGTCTCGAGTATCGGTACCTCGATCTCCGTCGGCCTTATTTGCAGAAGAACCTGATCACTCGCCACAAGATGCTCCAAATTGTCCGTCAGCATCTCGATGAGCATCAGTTCATCGAAGTGGAGACTCCGATCCTCTACAAGAGCACCCCTGAGGGAGCCCGGGACTTCATTGTCCCTTCCCGTTTGAATCCGGGAGAGTTCTACGCCCTTCCGCAGAGTCCTCAGACTCTGAAACAGCTTTTAATGATTTCAGGCATGGACCGTTACTTCCAGATCGCCCGGTGTTTCCGCGACGAGGACCTGCGAGCCGATCGACAGCCTGAGTTTTCCCAGATCGACATCGAGACCTCGTTCCTGGACGAAGAAGCACTGTTTCCGATCCTGGAAGAGATGATTCAGAAGCTCTGGAAAAAGCTCCTGAATGTTGACATTTCCAGGCCGTTCCCGCGAATGGCCTATCGTGAAGCGATGGATCGTTTCGGTAGCGACAAGCCGGATGTCCGTTTCGGCCTCGAACTTCAGGACCTATCCTCCATCTTCGCCAAGTCCGATTTCAAGGTGTTTTCGACCGCTCTCGCTCCGAACGCCCGTGGGATCAAAGGATCGGTCCGGGCATTGGTCGTGCACGAGAAGGCCGAGAGCTTTTCGCGGAAAGATCTGGATGATTTGACCAAGCATGTCTCGGCTTTTGGCGCCAAAGGGCTCCTTTGGATCAAAATCACCCCCGAGAACGAGATGCAATCTCCTGCGGCGAAGTTTTTCTCGGACGAGGAAAAACGGGCTCTGACGGAAAAGCTCTCCCTCAAGCCGGGGTCGATCGTGTTCATTGTCGCCGATAAAAACAAAGTCGTTTACGATGCCCTCGGTGCGCTCCGTCTCGAACTCGGTCATAAACTCGGAATCATTCCGAAGCCCGAAGAGAAGAAGTTCGCATTCCTCTGGGTGGTGAACTTCCCGCTCCTCGAGTTCGATGATAAAGAAGGGCGTTACTTCGCTTGCCACCATCCCTTCACTTCGCCCCGGCCCGAGTTCTTCGAGGATTTCATTCACGGGCGGAATATGGATGCGCTCGAAGCCTCGGCTTACGATATGGTTCTGAACGGAGTCGAAGTCGGTGGGGGTTCGCTCCGGATCTATCGCGCGGATGTGCAGGCGGCCATGTTCAAGCTGCTCGGACTGACGCCCGAAGAAGCCAAAGAAAAATTCGGATTCTTCATCGATGCGCTCCAGTACGGAACGCCTCCTCATGGCGGACTTGCCTTCGGCGTCGATCGCTTGGCTGCATTGATTTGCGGTGTAGGGCCGATCCGCGACGTCATGGCTTTTCCGAAAACCCAAAAAGGCACGGATCTCATGGCCGGGACACCTTCCGAGGTCACTCGCGACCAGCTCCAGGAGCTGAACGTGATGGTGGTCAAACCCCAGAAAAAAGAGGCCTGATTCCCGATGCAATCCACTCCCGAATTTTCCTTCCGGACGCGTGAACGCAACCTGAAGCGACTCGAGGAGGAAGAATTCGACTTCCTCGTAATCGGGGGCGGCATTACTGGAGCCGGAGTGGCTTGGGATGCGGTATCTCGCGGATACAAAGTCGCTTTGGTGGAGAAGGGGGATTTTGCCGAGGGGACCTCGTCCCGTTCCTCCAAGTTGATTCACGGGGGGCTCCGTTATCTCGAGCATTATGAGTTCCCACTCGTTTTTGAGGCCTTGAGCGAACGTCATTACCTGATGCAGGCTGCTCCCCATCTGGTCAAGCCTTTGCCTTTCTACATGCCGGTGTACCGGTCAAGTCCTCATTCGCCCACGCTACTCAGTGCCGGAATGTGGCTCTACGATGTGCTTTCGATGTTTCGCGCGCCCGGGCTCCACCAGCGGATTTCCGCCGGAGTGTCGAAAAGAATCATTCCCGGAATCAAGCGAGAGGGATTGCGCTGTTCGTTCAAATATTTCGATGCTTCGATGTGGGATGATGCCCTGGTTCTCGATGTGCTGATGAAGGCGCATGAGTCGGGGGCTTGCGTGGTCTCCCGTGCGAAGGCGACCAAAGCCGGGCGCGACCAGGAGGGAAACATCACCTCGATGAGGGTCCGCGATGAGTTTACGCAGCGGGATCTCCAGGTCCGATTCAAAAAGTTGATTGTCTGCGCCGGTGTCTGGACGGATCAGGTTGGCTCCTTGCTTGGAGGAGAGTCCTGGAAAAATTGGATTGCTCCCAGTCGGGGAGTCCACCTGGTTTTCGATTGGAAGCGTTTTCCGGTCCCCGGTGCGGTGACCATGCAGATCGAAGACGGACGAATCGCATTTGCGATCCCGCGGCTTGACTACGGGCAAGGGATCACGCTCGTTGGAACCACCGATGGCCCGTGCTCTCTGCCCCCCGATCGGGTGGACGACGAGCAGAAGGCCATCGCAGAAGATCGCGCTTATTTGCTCAATCTCCTATCACAGTATTTTCCTCATCTCGGGATCACGGAGAAGGATGTTCTCAGTCATACGATCGGAATCCGCCCCCTGGTCCGTCCGGATCGGGGTTCATCATCGGGTGGAGAGAAAAGTCTCCAAAAAGTCTCTCGCGAACATACGATTGATGAAGGGCCCGGCGGATCCGTCATCGTTGCTGGTGGTAAGTACACCACATTCCGCAAGATGGCTGAGGAGATCGTCGATTTTGCCACTCGCGGGCAAGTTCGGATCGAGCCCGCCACGGAGTCTGCGCTTTTCGTCCCAGCAATGCCGAGCGAAGTCCAGCGGGCCCGCGAGGTGGCGCGTGCCCGAGGTTACGCAGTGCCTGAGAAGCTTTTCGAACGCTATGGATCCGATGCTCTCGAGATTTATCAAATCCACGTGTCCGAGTGCGATCAGAATTCAACGGATCCTGAGGGCTTTCCCCTTCTTGAAGCCCAGTTTCGATATGCTGTACGCCATCAGATGGTCCTGACAGTTGAGGATTTTGTCCGCCGGAGACAGCCCTTGCACCTTTGTCGTCAAGATCACGGCGCTCCTTGGTTTCCGCTTCTCGAAAAGGCTCTCCGTTCTGAACTTGCCGGGACCTCGGTGCGTGAATTAACCTGAAAGGGATGAGGCTTCCCGAAATCCGGGTATTCGCGCTTTCCTTTCTATTGGTGTGTCAGGCACAAGCCGCACCTCTGCGTTCCTGGAAGCCGATTTCGCCTGCGCGTGAAACCCAGGATCGTGAAACCGGAACCTGGCAATTCCAGGATCAGACCGGAAGTCCGTGGAGGATCATCGTCGGGGCGGACGGCGGTTATATGTCCTACGGCTCACTCAACACCTCCCAAGAAGGGACCAAAACCGGCTATGCCCTCGGAGGGCGAGTGCTTGTCGCCTATTACTGGCTTTCGATGGTGGCAGAGGCGGGAGGGGGTGGGGCATTCATATCAGTGAGGGGGCGAAACCCGTCGGGCTCCATTCTGTGTTCAGGAGGCGGGGCTTGTACGGACTCGGTCCTGACTAAAGTTCCTTTTCTGGATGCATCGGTTCGGTATCGATTCGGTCGATACCTTCAGATCGGTCCTGAATTTCAGTACAACCTCGGTTCAGACTTTGCCTTGAATACGGATGTGAATTCAGGGGTGAGCAACCAGGGCATGTTCGTAGGGGCTCAGGTGGTTCACGAATGGGAGCGTGAGAGGAAATTCCGCCTGGGGGCGCGATGGCTCACCTCGATCTCGGGAACTCCCCGTGCAGTCCATCAACTCCAAGCCTTTTTCCAGATGGCTTTCGATCTGCCTTTCACTGGATCGACTTCGCGTCCGAAGCGGGCGCTCGAACAGGTGACCGAGGAGGATTTGGATCGGGCCAGTTACTCGACCCCGAGAAGCTCACTTCCGATGTCGATTCCGGACAGCGAGCCGCCGAAGACTTCCGAAGAGGCGCTCGAGCCCGTGCCGGTTCCGACTCCGGCTGAGGAGTGAGATCACTCGATCACTTTTCCGATGCGTTCAGGGCGGAAAGACCACTTCGAATCCGACAGGGAGATCCTGTGGGAGAGCCAGATCACGAATGCGCGCCCACGGATGGAGTGGACTGAGATCACCCCGAAAACCCGGCTGTCTCGGGTATCGTCCCGGTTGTCTCCCATCACGAAATAGTGATCGGGTGGAACAACAATTTCACGGTCACTCTTGAAGCCTTCGAACGAATCATCTTCGAGGATCCGGTAGCTCTTTCCGTCGAGGGTCTCGCGATAAAGATGGAGCTTCGAGAGGTTGTAGCGCTCCTCCGGATCGAATCCCGGATGATTGAGTGTCGAGTCCCGTTCTGTCCCCGTGATCTCCTCGCGGTAGACTGATGCACCGTTCAAGAACCACCTTTTGCCTTCGAAGCGGACCCGGTCTCCCGGTAGGCCCACCACCCGCTTGATGTAGAGGCTTTCTTGTCCCGCCTCAGGGGGGGTGAAAATGACGATGTCCCCGCGTTTTGGGCCGCCCACTTGTCCGATATACCAGGGCCGGATGGCGAATGATTCGCTGAACGGGACGTGCACCGAGTACTCGAACTTACTTGCAAACAGGAAGTCTCCCATCATGAGAGTGGGAAGCATGGAGCGGGTTGGAATGCGGAAAGGCTCGATAATGGACGAACGGACCGCCAGGATCGAGAGGATCACGCCTGCGAGCAAAGGGATCTGTCTACGGATGAAATGCTTCTGTTCGTCCATGGTTACGGCCTCAGAAAATCTTGACTCTCACGCCTTCTTTTTGCAGAAAAGCGCGGATCCGTTCGGAGTCGAGTGGCTCGAGTCTCCAGAGGACATCATGAAGCATCTTGAGCGTTTTTTGACCCTCGGGAGAGCGGGTGTGACGGGTGACCTCGCGGATGTCCTGAGTCACTTCCATCAGGTTGGTGATCAATTGGGCCAGGTCATGCGAGAGGATCTTGCTCTGATCGATCTTTTCGAGTGTCCGGTTCAGGTTGGCGCTTAACTTGTACAGGAGTTCGATTGACCGAGTGATGTCCCCCTTGTTCTGTTCGATGAGATCCTGGATCTTCCCTGCGAGATTGAAACTCTGGGAGATGAGCTGATCGATCCGCGGAGGATCAACACCTGCGATGACATCTCCGGGAAGCAGCTGGGGGGCATCGATGGTACCGGGGGTGATCTCGATGTAACGCTCACCGATCAGACCCGCCAGGTTCACATAGAATCGGGAATTCTTGCGAATACCGGGCAGTGCGGCCTTTTTCACCGAGATCTTGAGGCGGACCGGAGTGAGTGCGAAATTGGAACCCGGATCGGCGCTACCCGGCTCCTTGTTGGAAACGGTTTCGTTCGGAGCTGGGGCGAAAAACTGGATTTCCTCCACTTTTCCGACCTTGATCCCGGAGAGGCGGACATGCGAGCCGAGATCGATTCCTCCGGCGAAATTGTAAGTGACATAAAAATAGTTCTGGTCCGTGAACGGATTCTTGAATCCGAGCAGCCACGCGAATCCGATCGCAATGACCACTGTTCCGGTCACCAGAGCTCCGACTTTCTGTTCATTGGTCCACTTCATTGCGCTCCCATCCTATCCTGAATCCCTAGAGTAGGGCAGTAAAAATCGCCGTGAGGACAAAGTCCAGAGTGATGACAGCCAGAGTGGCTGTGACCACAGCATCCGTGGTGGCCTGTCCGACCCCTTGCGCTCCGCCTCCGCAAATCAAACCATAAGCCGATGAAATCGGGGGGATGATCATTCCGAAAATCGCCGCCTTGGTCAGGGCGCAGAAGAGGTCCATTGAGGAAATGAATTGGGCGAGAGTGTTCAGGTATTCGTCCGAGTTGAAATGGTATTTCGTAACCGCTGTGAACATGGCGATCAACAGCGTGATCGCGATTGAAATCATGGTGAGACAAACCGTGGAGATGATACAGGCCACCCATCTCGGAAAAATATGATAGGAAACGACGTCGATCCGGAGCAGACGGAACGCATCGAGTTGCTCGGTGATTTTCATGCTCGCGAGCTCGGCCGTCATGGACGCTCCCACCTTCGATACGATCAGGAGGGCCGGCACGGCGATTCCGAGCTCCCTCAGCACGAACTGACCTGTGAATCCCGGAATCATCGAGACGTTGGAGAGTGCGAAGTCCATGTGCCAAGCGATCTCGCTCGTCATGACCAGGCCGGTGAATCCGGTTGCAATCGAGATGATCGGAAGACTCCCGATACCGATTGAGTCCATGGCCTGGATGACTTCATTTCGGCGATGGGGTCCCCGGGAGACCTGTCGGAAGAGTTTTTGCAACAAGTCCAGTGAGATGTAGAGTGCCCTCAGGTGTCTCCGGTGGGCCGAATCCATGTTCATGGTAGAGCCCTCCCGATGATCCCGACCACAAAGAAAGTGAAATCATGGGTCCATTCCAGCAACGGACTCGAAATGGCATTTCCCAAAACGATATAGATATTGATATAGATCGCGGATTCGGTGACCGCCCGCCCGACTCCACGAGCCCCCCCGCTGGCGGTGAAGCCCTTGTAGGTCGAGATGGTTGCCACAATCGTGCTGAAAATGGTCGACCGGACCAGCCCTTCAAAGAGGGTCCAGGGACCTGCAAACCGCGGAATCGAGGCAAGATACTGGTGCAGGTTCATTCCGCTCATGGTCAAGGCCACCAGGAGGGCACCCAGGATCGATACCGAAAGACCGATGGCCAGAAGGATGATCGAGGAAAGAATCACACCAAAAAAGCGCGGAACAATCAGGTATCGGATCGGATCCGTGCCGAGACTCTCGATGGCATCGATTTGCTCGGTGACCCTCATGTTGGCGAGTTCAGCAGTGGTGTAGGCTCCGACCTTGCCTGCCAGCAGGAATGAGATGATCAAGGGGCCGACTTCACGGATGGTGGCCGATGTGTTGAGGCCCCCGAGCAAGGCCTGTGCATCGAATCTCCTGAGCATGAGATCGAACTGCAAAACGAGGATTGCACCAACGAATACTCCTGCGAAGATCACCGTGCTCATCGTCCGGGTGGAAACCTCGGCGATCTGCTGGATGACCGGGCGGCGATAACCACCGCTGTTCCGCCAGGTGCGGATGATCCGGAGAAAAAATATCACTGCTCCGCCGAATTCTTGAAGCACGCCTGCGGCCATGTTCAGCAGTGTTTTCATGCAGGGCTCCAGCCGGGCGGCAACAGCGAGAGAGTTTCCTCGAAGAATTCCTTCACGAGAGGCAGTTCGCTTTTGACAACCTCTCGCGGGTTCGCAATCAGGATGACTTTTCCTTGATCGAGAAACAGGATCCGGTCGGCGATGGACAGTGCGCAGGCCATGTCATGTGAGACGATGATGCTGGTGACTTTCAGTTTTTTAGACAGCTCCGAGATCAAGGCATTGATGGAGCTCGTGCTGAGAGGATCGAGGCCGGTGGTCGGCTCGTCGAACAGAAGGTAATCCGGTTCCGGAGCGAGGGTGCGAGCCATGGAGACCCGTTTTTGGACTCCGTACGAGACTTCGCCCGGATAGAGCGAGAGGATCTCCGGATCCAGGTGAACGAGGGCTAGTTTCTCACGGACGATCTTGTCGACTTCTTCCTCACTCAGGCTCCGGCCGATCTTTTCCGAATACTGGGGTGTCCTGAGCCCGAATGCGATATTGTCGTAATTGCTCAGTGAATCCAGTAGGGCGGGATGCTGGAATACCATCCCGCATCGCTGGCGCACTTTCGGTAGCAAATGCCGGCTCTCACCGGTGAATAATGCGCTCACCTCGAACTGGTCCACGAAGATTCTACCCTGATCGGGCTCCAGTACACCGATGATGTGTTTCAGTGTGACTGACTTGCCCATGCCGGACTTCCCGAGAATGAAGAGGACCTCGCCCTTGCCCGCCTCGAAACTCACTCCGTCGAGGACTTTTTTTTGCCCGAAAGCCTTGTGCACGTCTTCGAAACGGATGCTCACGTGTCGATCTCCTCTGTGTTCCCGAGGAGGGCGTTGGCGTAGATGAAGCGTTTCAGCTCAGTGTGTTGTGAGGATTTGACCTGTTCCGGCCCCCCGAACATCTCAAGCCTTTTTCCATGACAGAATCCGATCCGGTCGGCTACCTGGTAAGCGCGCTGCAGGTCATTGGTGACCATGACCAGAGTCGTGCGATTGGTTCTGTGAAGAGTGATCATCAGGTCAGCGATCGACTTCGAAGTGATGGGATCGAGGCCCGCGGTCGGTTCGTCGTAAAGGATGACCTCGGGCTCAATGATCAGGGCCCGAGCGATCCCGAGGCGTTTTTGCATGCCTCCTGAGATCTCGTCAGGATGGAGGTGGGCGGCATGATCGAGACCGACCGCTTTCAACATCGAGAGGGATCGGGTCTCCGCTTCGGTGCCTGTGATTCCAAGGGTTTCTGACAGGGGAAGCAGGAGGTTTTGCAGGAGCGTAAACGAATCGAAGAGCGCATTCTTCTGGAAGAGCATGCTCACTTTTTCCGATTCCACCGTGACAGTCCCCGATTCGGGCTTGATCAATCCCGCAATCGTTTTCAGGATCACGCTTTTTCCAGAACCGGAAGGACCGATGATCCCGACAGCTTCTCCCCGGGTGACTTCCAGGTCTACATTCTCGAGGATGGTTCGTCCCTTGAACGAGACGTTCACGGTCTCGAGCCGGATCATGGGCGCTCCATCCAAGGTGCGAGGATTTCCTGTGCCAGCAGTTTGGCATTCAGCGTGAGGCCCGTATGTCTTCTTCGCTCAGCGATGCTCTCCAGAGTCCGGATCAGCCTCGTGGAGTCCCAGCCGAGACGATCGGCGATCTCGATGAGAGGTTCTTTCTGGTCTTCATGGATCCAAACATGAGCATCACCCTTGATGCGATGGGAGAGCAGGTCCATGAGAAGTGTTTCCATCAGGTCGAGGGTGAGATTGAGGCGCGCTTGGCCGGTGGAGATCGACTCAATGAGGCGCATCCACTCGGCAGCAGGGTTGGACAGGAGACCGATCAGCCGATCTCTGAGCTCCCAAGTTTCTTCTTCGAGGCAACTTTTAGCGCGGGTGATGCTCCCCATCGCTGCTCGGGAGGCGACTTTTGCCCGACGTGAGGCGAATTCACTCGACGGGTCCCGCTTCAGAATTGAAAAAATCCGCTCCGGATCGAGAGGGCTGAACTTGATTTCCATGCATCTCGAAAGGATGGTGGGCAGGAGTCGGGAAGAGTCCGATGCGGTGAGGATAAAGAGCCAGTTTTTCGGGGGTTCCTCGAGAACCTTCAAGATGGAATTGGCGGACTCCTGATTCATCCGATCGGCATCGGCGATCACCACCACCCGGAACGGCTCTTCGGCAGGTCCCAGGCCCAGCTTTTCCTTGAGGTCTCTGAATGGCTTGATCTTATGGGTGCCGAGTCGTTTGCCTTCCTCGTCCGTCTCCGGCTCGATCCAGATCAGATCAAGCCATTGTCCCCGGGAGGCCCGGATGCAGGATCCGCATTCACCGCATGCGACGCGTGTTCTGGGGGTCTCTTCGAGCGGAGCGCCGAATAGCGAATCCTCAGGCTCCTCGACGGTCGCGAAGATCGAGCGATCGCAAAACAACAAATGGATGAAATGCAGGGCAAGGCTCTTTTTTCCGACCCCTTCCACACCGGTGAACAATAGGGTGGTGTGGAGTGCCTGATCTCTTTCAAAGCGATCGAGAAGCGGTCCGAGCCTGGGAGCGTGCCACTCAATCAGTTCGGGTGCGGCAGGAAAGGTGGCGTTCACAGGTGCTTCCTCAAGGCCCGCATGACCTTTTCACAGACCTGTTCCGGGTCGAGATCCGTTACTCGGATCACTCGGAAACGCTTTTTCTCTTTCTTGGCGATCTCGAGAAAGCCCTTTCTGACTTTTTTCTGGAACTCGACTCCTTCACGTTCAAAGCGGTTCGGGTCACTCGCTCTTGAGAGCCCGATTTCAACCGGCAGGTCGAGAAAAAAGGTGAGATCCGGCGATCTCCGCTGGCTCGCGATCCGGTTCAAGGTCCGGATCATCGGGAGCTGAATACCCCGTGCGTATCCTTGATAAGCCAGGGTCGAATCCGTGAATCGGTCGCACAGGACCCAATTCCCTTGTTTCAGGGCAGGAGCGATGGTGGTCTTGAAGTGCTCTGCTCGGGCAGCCTCGTAAAGGAACAATTCAGTAAGAGGATCCATCTCCTCGTTGAGAATGATCTTTCGGATTTCCTCGGCGGTGCGTGTTCCGCCAGGCTCGCGAGTGACGAGGTGTGGGACACCAAGTGTCTGGAGGCGGGTGGAAAGATTGCGGATCAGGGTCGACTTGCCGCATCCTTCCGTTCCTTCGAAGGTGATGAACATGCACAAAGACTTCTCAAACGTGGGCTTTTCCCGTCAAGGATAACCCGAATTCAGTAATAGCTATCAGGCGGGGGAGAGGCGTTTGGCGGCATGCGGTATTTGCGACCACTCCCGTCAACCGCTTGGCCTCCTGGAGAAATGGTCTCAGGTTCGGGAAATGCTGGAGAGTTTTCTGATGGATAGGCTCCCCTGGTCTCATCCTCGAATTCTTCCACTGCGGTGTTGTCCCGCAACTGGTCCTTCATCGCCTTCAGTTCCTGGAGTTCTTTTTTCAGGTCCTTGAGCTCCTGGAGCTCCCGATCGGACTCGCGGGGCTCTTCACTCGGAGAGGGAACCGTGACTTGGGCACTTTTCGGAGACGTCTTGTTGGTCGGTTTCGGCGTTCCCTGAACCACTGCTTTGATGGTCATTTTTTCAGTCGATCGATCCAGGATTTGGCCCGATTCAGCCGGAGTGGCACTGGCGTTTGCGTTTGCCACAGGGGGTGCAGGCGTCTCTTTGGATGTTTTGGTCTCCACCGGAGGGGGTGCGGACTGTTGGAAAAGCTGCCCGATCGAGAAGCCAATCAGGGCGAGTCCGGCGCCAATTAAAACGACTTTGATCAGACTGTTCTCCTGGGAAGAAGTTTGATCTCTGATCGACTCCGCCTGTGCTTGATGTTGCTGTCGGATTTCCCGCTTCTGTTTGCTGGTCTGGATGATATCAAACAGCTCTGCCGTCGGATCCCGCTTGGTGGAAGTGGGAGGGGGCACAGAAGCCTGCGCCGGTTCGGCTTCAGTTTCGGTTTCTTTTGTACTCGGTTCTAACTTCAAGGTCCGCTCGACAGGTTCGAGGGTAAGAGGGGGTGGAGCAGGGGGCGCCGGGGGCGTCGGAAGGGGCTCAGGGGTCGGTTCGGCTTGAGCGGGTTCGACTTTGAGCTCAAAGGGACTCACCTCGGGTGCGGGAGGTGGCGGAACCGGACGGACCTCGGGGGGCGGGGTGTGACGGGCTTGTTCGAGGCGCCAATCGAGAATGGTCACCCAGGAGGAGTCCTTCAGCGCACGGGAAATACGATGATGAGGAAGAACCTCTCCTTCAGCGATCAGACTCAGGACTTCGGGTGTTTGATAGGGCCCTGACCGGACACCGTCCAAGTCGAGGAACCACTGTTCCGTCATATGACCAGTGTAGCAGATGAGAATGATCGGGCAAAAAAAAACCCCGGAAGACAGTGCCCCCCGGGGTTTTGTGAAAACTGTTAGTACTTTGACGCCTCAGTTGCGAGGACGGCCGCCACCGAATCCGCCACCACCGGGACGACGATCTCCGCCGCCAGGTCTGCGATCACCACCCGGGCGACGATCGCCACGGTCTCCACGGTCACCGCGTGGTTCGCGAGGAGGAGGTGGAACGTAGCCTTCTGGAGGAGTCATGAGGGCTTTACGAGAGAGGCGGACCTTTCCTTGAGGATCCACTTCGAGCACCTTCACTTCGACGATGTCGCCTTCCTTCAGCACATCGGTCACGGCGTTGATGCGCTCATAAGCGATTTCGGAGATGTGCAGGAGGCCGTCCTGATTCGGAAGAACCCCGATGAAGGCACCGAAATCGGTGATCTTCTTGACGGGGCCCTTGTAGGTCTTGCCGACTTCGACCACGGCGATGATCCCCATGATCATATCGACTGCCTTTTGAGCTGCAGCGGCGTCGTTCGAGGCCACGTTACAGGTTCCGTCGTCTTCGATGTTCACCTTCGCGCCGGACTTGGCCACGATGTCCTTGATCACTTTACCGCTCGGTCCGATCACAGCACCGATCTGGTCGACCGGGATCTTGATCGTAGTGATGCGAGGAGCGTTCTGGTTCAGATCGCTGCGAGGTTCGCTGATGGCCTTCGCCATCTCATTCAGGATGTGAATCCGGCCTTGATTGGCTTGCTCGAGAGCCTGCTTCATGATGGCTCCGCTCACGCCTTCGATCTTGATGTCCATCTGGATTCCGGTGACGCCGTCTTTGGTTCCGGCGACCTTGAAGTCCATATCGCCGAGGTGATCTTCATCTCCGAGGATGTCAGAGAGAACCGCAAAGCGATCGCCTTCTTTGATGAGGCCCATCGCGATACCCGCGACCGGCTTCATGAAGGGAGCGCCGGCATCCATCAGGGACATCGAGGCTGCGCAAACCGAACCCATCGAAGAAGAGCCGTTCGACTCGAGGGTTTCGCACACGATCCGGACGGTGTACGGGAACTTGTCGTGCCCGGGCATCATCGCATGGATCGAGCGTTCGGCGAGGGCGCCGTGACCGATCTCACGACGGGACTGGCCGCCGAAACGACCGGCTTCACCGACGCTGTACGGAGGGAAGTTGTAGTGGAGCATGAACTTGCCCATGGTATTCTGGTACATGCTGTCGATGATCTGCTCGTCGTCAGCGGTTCCGAGAGTGGTCACCGAAAGGACCTGGGTCTCGCCGCGGGTGAAGAGGGCCGAACCGTGGGCTTTCGGCAGAATGCCGGCTTCCACGGTGATCGGACGGATGGTCTTGGTGTCACGACCGTCGATCCGGATCTTCTCGGAGAGGATCATTTCGCGCATGAGGTTGTACTGGAGGAGTTCCACCAGGCGCTTCACTTCTTTTTCTTTCGCGTCAGCGGCCTTCGGATCGCTCTCTTTCAGACTGGCGGGAACCAGGGCTTCGAGAGTGGCTTTCTTGGCGTCTTTGACCATGGTGTAGCGGGCTTGCTTTTCCTTGGTGCGGAGGGCCTTGTTGAGAGGATCTTTCGCGATGTTCTCGATCTGCTTCATGAGGTCGGCAGGGGTGGAGAGCGGAGTGAATTCGCGCTTGGCCTTACCGGCTTTGGACCGGAGCTCTTCGATGAGAGCGCAGATCTTCTTCACTTCTTCGTGACCCTGGAGGATCGCATCGAGACAGATCGCTTCAGGAACTTCCTGGGCGCCGCCTTCGACCATCATGATCGCGTTCTTGGTTCCGGAGATCACGATCTCAAGCTCGGATTCGGTCTCGCGCTGGTTCCAGGTGGGGTTCACCACGAACTGGCCGTTGATGCGGCCCATGCGGACTGCGGCGGTCGGTCCGTTGAAGGGGATGTCGGAGATGTGAAGTGCTGCACCGGCACCGATCGAAGCGGCCATCTCGGCGTCGGCTTCGAGGTCAACCGAGAGTACGGTCGCGATGATCTGGGTGTCGTGGTAGTAGCCTTCCGGGAAAAGCGGACGGTTCGGGCGGTCGATCAAACGAGCGGCCAGAGTCGACTCGGAAGACGGACGGCCTTCGCGCTTCAGAAAGCTCCCGGGGATTTTTCCGGCAGCATAGAAACGCTCAGCGAATTCCACGGTGAGTGGCATGAAATCGATGCCGGGTTTCGGATCTTTGTTGGAAACAGCAGTCACGAGGACACGTGTGTCACCGTAGTGGACGAGAACGGAGGCATCGGCCTGTTTGGCCATGCGGCCGGTTTCGAGTGTGAGGGTCTTGCCCCCGAGATTCATCGAGACAGTTTGAATATTCATCATAGCGTGATTGATCTTTCTTGGGTGTGGATGAACGGATGGACCCCCGCCTTCCCGGCAAGCCCATCAAGGAGCGTGCAGGAGACGGGAGTCAATCCGTTCTGATATTGAATTACTTACGGAGTTCGAGCTTGGAGAGGAGAGCAGTGTAGCCCTTCTCATCCTTGGCTTTCAGGTAATTGAGCAGGCGGCGGCGCTGGCCGACGAGCTTGAGGAGTCCCAAACGAGAAGCGTGGTCTTTGGAGTGCTTCTGGAAGTGGGGAGTGAGAGTGTTGATACGGTCCGTGATCAGGGCGATCTGGACTTCGGTGGTTCCGGTATTTGCGGTGGTTTTGCCGAAAGTCTGAACGAGGTTCGCTTTCTTGGCTTTGATTTCGGTCTTACGAGCTTTACCCATTTGCATGCGGTTTGATTCCTTACTGAACTTCAGCGGGACAAGATCGGTTCATATTGAACCGGGTTCCCGACTTGTTTCTTTCTTTTTTTGTCCGCTAAGCTTTATCACATCGCCCAAAATCCTGTAAAGAAAGAACTAGAACGGGGTTGAAAGTGCGTAAAGATCACTTAAGGTAAGGTTCGAGCCTTTTCTTGAGCTTTTCAATCAGCTTTGACTCGATCTGCCGAACTCGCTCACGGGTCAGTCCGAACTCATCCGCCACCTCCTGGAGGGTCTTCGGATCCTCGGACAGAAGACGGGCAGCGAGGACCATTCTTTCCTTGTCATTCAGGGTCGAGGTGAAGACAGGGATCTCGCGTTCAAGGATTCCGAGCCATTCCTCTTTTTCGAGGATTTGGTCCGCAGACTCACCCGGATCGAAGAGAGTTTGCAGGAGGTTCATGCCATTGGAAGAGTCTTTACCGACCGGAGCATCCAGGGAGGTCTCTGCGCCAGGGGCGAGGAGGCGCTGCTCCATTTCGATCACGTCTTTTTCCTTAACCTGTAAATTATGAGCGAGGAGGGCCGGACCGGCGGTGATGCCCTGGGCTTCGAGGCGCTGCTTTTCTCGCATCAGGTGGTAAAATAGCTTTTTTTGGGCCTGTGAAGTTCCGATCCGGACCAAACGGAAGTTATCGAGCAGGTATTTCAGGATGTAGGAGCGGATCCACCATGATGCATAGTATCCGAGTCGCACCCCCTTGGTGGGGTCGAACTTCGAGACCGCCTTCATGAGGCCGATGTTTCCCTCCTGAATGAGATCCAGCAGGTTATGGTACATGGACCGGTATTCGTAGGCGATCCGGACCACATTCTTCAGGTTGGCCGAGACCAGTAACTTGGCTGCGTTGACATCCCCTTGCTCGTGCATTCTTTTAGCAAGCGATTGCTCCTGTTCCGCTGAGAGGACGGGGGCGTTCCGGATCTCGGCGAGGTAGCGTTTGAGCGGGTCAGTGGGTACTAGGCCGGTTTCGCCTGCGTTTTCGGCCGGAGAATAGGCGACCGGAAGAGTTTCACCCTGGTGATCCTCATCTTCCAGGCTCAGATCGGCACCTTCCCCCTCCGGAATCTCATCCGGGGGCGACTGTCGGGTTTTGGATTTCGGACCACCGGTGCTTGCCATACCGTTTTCCTGTTGCGGAACCAACCGTATCACAGATAGTAAAAAGTGGGATGAGGCACGAGGCGAAAAAGCATGTTTATCCGAATGGTTTGACGCTGATCGTGGACGAGGCGCACCAGCTGAAGTCTGTTGCCATCGGCGCCTGGGTCAAAACCGGATCGCGTCATGAGTCGAACGACGCTTCCGGTATGTGTCATTTTCTCGAGCACATGATCTTCAAGGGCAGCGAGAAGCGGGGCGCTTCTGAGATCTCCAAGGCGGTCGACCGGGTCGGAGGCGACTTCAATGCCTTCACTTCGCGGGAGCACACTTGTTTCCACTTTTATCTTCCCCATCAGGAAATCGATCTTGGAGCTGAACTCCTCCGCGAAATCCTCTTCAAGCCTCTGTTCGAGAAAAAAGAGATCGAGAAAGAACGCCAGGTGATTCTCCAGGAAATCGCGATGACGAAGGAGAATCCGGAAGAGGACTCGTTCGACCGGTTTCTCGAGAAAGCTTATTCGAATCATCCCCTGGGGAGGAATATCCTCGGTACTAAAAAAAGCATCGAGGCGGTGAGCCGGTCAAAGCTGGTCTCTTTTTTTCACGAGCACTACCGGCCAGAGAGTATGGTGCTCGCGGTATCCGGTGCGGTGGGCTTTGAGAAGTGCAGGAGGATTTTTGCGAGGCTCGGTGATGAAGCTTGGCCGGGTAGGCAGGAAAAAAGACCGCTGAAACCGAACTGGGGGGCCACTCCTCCGGGGAGCACCACTCCGGGTTTCTGGTGGATCAACGAGGAATCCGAGCAAGCCCATGTCCTGTACGGAATTTCGGCGCCGGTCACCAACCAGAAGGAGCGGGTGGTCTCGACCATGATCCAGCAACATCTGGGTGGCGGAATGAGTTCTGTGCTGTTCGACCGCATCCGCGAGAAAAAAGGCTGGGCCTATTCGGTTTATGCCAGTGCCATCCAGTTTCTGGATTCATCCATTTTCTCGATTTATGCCGGAGTGAAGCCGGACAAGGTCAGCGAGACCCTCGGAGTTTTCCATCAGGAGATGCAGAAGATCGCTCGCGACGGGATTCCTCTCGCGGATCTCAAGCGGATCCAGGACAGTCTGGTGTATTCGTTCGAGCTCTCCCTTGAGAGTTCCGAGTCGAGGATGATGACGATTTCGAGTTCCGAACTCTTCTTCAAAAGAGGGTTCACCTTCAAGGCTTATGAGGATCTCATCCGCGCCATTCGTCCCGGCGAAACGCGCGAGCTTGCGCAATCCTGGGTCAAAAACAGCGCTCCCACTGTTTTGGTGCAAAGTCCCTGGCCCAAAAGCAGGGAAGCCCGGCAAGCTGTCCGGGCTTGCGCCCTGAAGCTCACCGGGCTTCCGCCCGAGATTGAAACTCTCTGATCACTTCTTCCGTTTTTTCAGGATCGAAAGGATGATGAGCGCGAGTGCGCCGAGTCCGCCATAAAATACGATCGGATCTTTCATGAGCGCATCAAGGCCTGTTTCTTGGGGTTTAGGAGCTTCTTCTCCAGCACCTTGTACCGATCCGAAGACGGTGTCCCCGGTCACTCCAGAGGGGATTTTTGCATTTTTGAAGAGATCGCTGTTTGCAGGCGCGGCATTCAATCCACCGTCTTTACGGAAAGCCTTCAGCGACTTGACCATTTCCTCGAACATGGGGGTGTACTCCTGGTATTTGCCCTTGTTCACGGAGTAGGTGACGAGAATCCCGATCCCGTCAGTGACGGTGGCGATGTACCGGGTGTAAAAGCCCGGAACCTCGGACTCCATGTGGAGCGAGTCCACCCACATCCTGTCATTGATCGACTTATTCTGGGCATAACTGACCGTGGAGGTGAGTGACTTGCCTTGGGAACTCGTGAAGGTCTTGGGTGCTTTCAGGTAATTCAAGTACTGATCCAGAGTGTCTTGATCCCCTTGAATCTTCGCGGCCAGAATGATGATCGCCTCTTTTTTCTTGGCTGCGTCCTGCTGGTTCTGACAAACCCACTCCGTCCCTTCCAGGAAGCAGTTCCACGCCGTGGGGAGATCGAACTCGACAAACTGGTTTGCGAATTTCACGGCGAATGCGGATTCCGATCCCAGCAACATTCCGAGAATCACCGCAAAGTTACTCAACTGTTTCATTTTGTGTTCCTCATATCGTTCTTCATTTCAGAGTAGTTCATTTCAGCAATCGTCGCGCCACAAACCCCGCTTCGATCCATTGGTCTTGAAAGTATTCTAGCACAGTCAGGATCGCCTCTTCACCCCGAACCTGTGAGACTTTGGCCCGGGCGATCACTTCCTTGCCCGAAAAGATGTCAAAAAGCTGTCCTTTTTCTACCGAATCGCTTGATCCATGATCAATCTTCACAAAGTAGAGTTGGTCATTGTAGCTCAATACCTTGGCCTCGAGGTCGTAGCTTTGGAACCCACGAAGCGGAGTCCGGGGCTTGCGAGAGCTGGATTCTCCTTGTTTTTCGTGTGAGGGGTCGACTCCTCCCTGGGGGTTGAAATCAAGGGTGATCCCACCTGAGACTAGGATGCCAGAGGGAACTGCGGAGCCGGCCACGGGGAGTTCACCCGAGATGAAATAAGACCGCCCATTGCTGCTTTTGTATCCGACACGAAGGTGAGCCGCTAGCCAGGACGGATTGATTCCGTTGATGAGGTCGCTCCCCAGAGCGCCTTGTTCACGGTCTGAGATCGCGTTGATGCGTTGGGCGATATTCTGCGTGGCCACATCGGAGTTCAGACTCAGCTGTGCACGAAAACCCGCGTCCAACATCATTCCTCCATAGGCCGGATCCCTTCTGAAGAGCAGGCTGAGCGGGATGGCTGAAGAAAATCCTGCGCCCCGTTGGGTGTAGGCTCCCCCCAGTTCAAAATAGCTATCCGATCCTCCAATGAAGGCGGCCGGGAACTCGATGAAGGCTCCGGCAATGAGATCAACCGATCCGTCTCCGAGGTAAAGACGATTGGCCGCCTTGGCGCTGGCATTCGAGTAGCCCGGAATCCGAGCTTCTGCTTGAAGATTGACTCCGGTTCCACCCTCCGTCGAGAGAAGTCGCCACGCCATGCCGATGAGTTGATCTCCCAGGCCGAAGCCGGAACCCCGTCCGACAGTGCCGCCGCTTTGTCCGGTAGAAATGAGGGACGCTCTCCCGAACAGGAAGAGGTGATCCGAGAGGCCATAGGAGAGATTCAGGTCGAACAGGGTTCGGGTCACCTTGGCCCCGGTACTCAAGCCGTTCAGCGTGCCATCCTCTGAAAAGTTGGAGGTGGTCGAGAAGAGCCCGATCCGGGGCTCGAGAAGGAGTCCGGCATGCGAACCGGTCCGGTTTTCTCTCGGTTGGAGGAGTAGGTGCCCGAATGCACGAGGGGGGATAAGGAAAAACCCCAATAAAATCATAAAATTGGTGATACGGCGCCCCAAAACCGATCCTTGAGTTTTCATGCCTTTCATCCTAACCTCTAGCGTCTAAGGATAGCAAAGATCATGTCAATCTACGAAGAGTCGCTCGAGTACCATGCCAGTGGAAGAAAAGGGAAGGTGGAGGTCGTGCCGACCAAGGCTGTGACCACACAGAAGGACTTGTCCCTGGCCTACAGTCCGGGGGTTGCGGGTCCATGTGAGAAGATCGCCGCAGATCCCAATCTCGCCTATGAATACACCACCAAGGGGAATCTGGTGGCCGTGGTTTCCAACGGGACTGCCGTCCTCGGCCTGGGAAACATCGGAGCGCAGGCTTCGAAACCCGTGATGGAAGGCAAGGGGATCCTGTTCAAAAAGTTCGCCGACATTGACGTGTTCGATATCGAGCTTCAAGCGCCGAATCCGGACGATGTGATCCGTGCGTGCGAGATGCTCGAGCCCACATTCGGAGGAATCAATCTCGAGGATATCAAGGCACCCGAATGTTTCTACATCGAGGAAGAGCTGAAGAAGCGTTTGAAGATACCGGTCTTCCACGATGACCAGCACGGTACTGCTGTGATCAGCGGAGCCGCGTTTTTGAATGCGCTCGAGCTTGTCGACAAGAAGATCGAGGATATGAAGGTGGTTTTCTGCGGAGGCGGTGCTGCTGCCATCGCCTGCGCGAACCTTTATGTGAATCTGGGCGTCCGCCGCGAGAACATCATCATGTGCGATTCCAAAGGCGTGATCTACAAAGGTCGCACCGACGGGATGAACCCTTATAAAGAACGCTTTGCCGTCGAAACCTCCAAGCGGACCGTCGGAGAGGCGCTCGATGGTGCGGACGCCTTTGTCGGAGTTTCGGTGAAAGGTATCGTCACCAAGGAGATGGTGGCCAAGATGGCTCGCGATCCGCTGATTTTCGCCATGGCGAATCCTGAGCCCGAGATTCTGCCTGAGGACATCCTTGCGGTCCGGCAGGATGCGATCATTGCAACAGGCAGATCGGATTATCCGAATCAAGTGAACAACGTGCTCGGCTTCCCTTTCATTTTCAGGGGTGCGCTCGATACCCGTGCGATGGCGATCAATGAGGAGATGAAGATGGCCGCGGTCCGGGCTCTCGCTCAACTCGCCAAGGAAGATGTGCCTGAGTATGTTTCCCGTGCATACGGTGGACAGCAATTCAAATTCGGTAGGGACTATTTGATTCCGAAGCCGTTCGACCGGCGAGCGCTCCTTTATGTGGCGCCTGCGGTTGCCCAGGCTGCTATGGAGTCCGGAGTCGCCCGGATCCAGATCGATCTCAAGCAGTATCGGGAAAAACTCGAGAGTTTTCTCGGATTTACTTATACAGCCATGCGTTTTGTCCGGAAACAAGTCCGGAAGGCGGAGCGGGATTTGGGGCGGAAGATCACTCTGGTGTTTCCTGAAGGAGAGCACCCGAAGATCCTCCATGCGGCCAAGATCATCCGCGATGAGAATCTCGCCGAGCCGATTCTGCTCGGAAATCCTGAGAAAATCAAAATGGAGATCACCCGACTCGGGCTTGGTGCCGTGATGGATGGAGTGCAAATCATCCGTCCGTCGCAGAGTCCGTTGCTCCCCCAGTTCGCGGAGCGGTTTTTCCAAAAACGCCAACGCAAGGGCGTCACCCTCTCGAATGCGGAAGTCCTGATGAAGCAAAGCACCTACTTTGCCGCAATGATGGTCGAGCTCGGTCTGGCTGACGGGACGATCGGCGGCATCGCCCAGAGCTATCCGGACACCCTGAAGCCGGCACTTCAGGTGATTGGCGCGAAGCCGGGTAAAACCCTTGCGGGCATCTACATGATCGCCAACAAGAAGAAGACTTATTGGTTCGCTGACACCACCATCAATGTCGAACCAGACGCGGAGCAGTTGGCGAACATCGCTGTGACCACTGCAGAACTCGTAAAAAGTTCGACGGGTACGGAGCCCAAAGTCGCCATGTTGTCTTTTTCGAACTTCGGTTCGAACGACCATCCCGCCACCGCACCGGTGCGCGACGCGGTGGCGATCCTCAGGGAAAAACATCCGGAACTGGTGGTCGACGGAGAAATGCAAGCCGACACCGCCTTGAAGCCTGATATTTCCCAAGAGAGCTTCCCCTTCAACCGGGTGGCCGGTGATGCGAATGTCCTGATCTTCCCGAACCTTCACGCCGCCAACATTGCCTACAAGCTGGTCTGGCGCATGGGCGGAGTGGAGGCGATCGGTCCCATCCTGGTCGGGATGAATAAACCGGTATGTGTCCTCCAACGCGGTAGCGATGTGAACGACATTGTGAACATGGCTGCGATCACCGCCTTTGAAGTCTACAACGTCAATCGTGAATCCAAAGGAGCACAAAAATGAAAAAGGAAATCCTGACCTCCTCGGCCCCTGCGCCGATCGGACCGTATTCCCAGGCCATTGACACCGGGACGATGGTGTTTTGTTCGGGCCAGATTCCTCTTGATCCGTCTACCGGTGCGATCGTCGGGGAAGGCGATGTGGAGGCTCAGACACGCCAGGTGATGCGGAATATCTCAGAGGTTCTCAGGGAGGCCGGGCTCGGGTTCCAGCAGGTGATCAAGACCACCATTTTTCT
>CANHQK010000021.1 GCA_947462765.1 Bdellovibrionales bacterium | reverse complement strand
AGCCCCTGCAGCCGGTCCTTTTGGGAGTGGGTGACGGTTTTCGCAGGAATTCTGGCCATCTGGGCGATCATTTCTTCGACGTCGAGTGCGGTCACTTCGGTGGGCGCTGCATCCTCTGGAACGCCCTCTTTCATCCGCTTGATCCGGATTTTCGCTCCGACCTCATCGAGAACATCAATCGCTTTGTCCGGTAGAAAACGATCGGTCAGATGCTTGACCGAAAGCTCGACTGCCGTCTTGATCGAATCAGGAGAATAAACCACATGGTGGTGGGTCTCGAACTGCGGACGCAATCCATGAAGAATCTGGATGGTCTCGTCCTGAGTGGGCTCGGGTACCTCTACTTTCTGGAAACGGCGGGAGAGCGCCTGATCCTTACCAAAAATAGTGCGGTATTCGCCGAAAGTGGTCGAACCGAAGCAACGGATCTCCCCTCGAGCGAGCATCGGCTTCAGTAAGTTGGCGGCATCGACAGTTCCGCCGTTCACCGAACCCGCACCGATGATGGTGTGAATCTCATCGATGAAGAGAATCGGAAACACACCCTTGTTGTGTTTGACCTCGAGGGCCTGGATGATCCGCTTCATGCGCTGCTCGAAATCACCCCGGAACTTCGTCCCCGCCAGAAGGGATCCGAGATCGAGCGAGTACACCACGGCCTGCTTCAAAAGATCCGGGACCTCTCCCGAGACGATCCTCTGAGCGAGACCTTCGGCAATCGCGGTTTTTCCGACCCCGGCCTCTCCCACGAGCAGAGGATTATTTTTTCTGCGCCGGCACAGAGTCTGAATCACCCGATCGAGCTCAGTTTTCCTACCGACCAACGGATCCAAGCGTCCCTGCTTGGCAGACTCATTCAAATTCGTAGCGTAGCTCGAAAGGGCATCATTGGCAGACGCCCTACCCTCATTTGCCTTAGGCGTCTCGGGCGCTTCTTGGGCAGACGAGGAACCCGCATCCTCGGAAGTCTGACCATGACTCAGGAAATTGACCACATCGAGGCGCTCGATGCCTTGTTGCCCGAGCAGATAGAGTGACCAGGAGTCCTTCGCCTGAAAAATCGCCACCAGCAGATCCGCCGGTTCGATCTCCGTTTTTCCGGCGGATTGAACCTGAAAAATGGCTCGTTGAACCAAACGCTGGACTCCCAGAGTCGCGATAGGATTCTCCGGATCGCCTTTTTCGGTCTTTGGGGCCAGAGGGACTTCCTTTTGCAGGTAAGCCTTCAAGTCGGTTTTCAAACGTCCGGTATCGGCCTTACAAGCCTCCAATACCTGAAGCACCTCAGGCTCGTCGAGCAACACCAACATCACGTGCTCGAGCGTCAGAAACTCATGTTTGCTCTCAACCGCATTTGCCAGCGCTCGATTCAAAACCGCTTCAGCTCTTTTTCCGATCATGACCTAACTCCTTTCCACGGGCTCGAGGGTCAGCTTCAGGGGAAATCCTGCGCGTCGCGCCTTGTCCGTGACTTTTTGGACTTTGGATTCGGCAATCTCGAATGAATAGATACCTGCTACGGCCTTACCTTCTTCGTGAACCTTCAACATCAAAGCCACCGCTTCTTCAGATGGTTTCGAAAAATCATTCGTCAAGACCTCAACGACGAATTCCATGGTCGTATAGTCGTCGTTATGGAGCAGGACTGCATAACGCTTGGGCTCGGCGGTTTTTGGCACCGCCTCCTGCACCGCCACGCCCCCGCTCGAGTCATCCTTGTGCGTCAATCCTTTGTCCTCGCCCGTGCCCATGATTTGTAAACATCCTAGCATCCTTTACACAAACTGTGGATAATTTGAATATGGGTTTCCGCACCAATATCGATGAAAACGAGAAAACGGATTCGAATGCCGGAGCGATGCCGACGGGTGCCACTGATCCCAATCCCGCCGCGACCAGCCGGGGAATCCGACTTCCGGACCTCGGTCTACTGAATACAGTTCTTCAGGATCCCGACGTCACGGAGATCATGGTGAACGACCTCCGGAATATCGCGATCGAAAAACGCGGTCAGATCGTCGTCACCCCCGTTCGCTTCAAGAGCCTGGAAGAACTCAACCGGGTCGTCCGCATCCTCATGGAACCGACCGGTAAGCAGATCACTCCGGAGTCCCCCCTCGGCATGACCAGCCTTCCGGACGGTTCGCGCGTTCACATCGCCGCTCCCCCCATCACGGAAGGGGGGCCTTGCATCACGATCCGTCGATTCCCTAAACGTTACAGCTTGAGTGCGCTCTCCAAGAATGGCTCTCTCGACCAACGGATGGCCCACTTTCTGAACGCATGCATACAAGGCAAGCAAAACATCCTGATCAGCGGAGGCACCGGTACCGGCAAGACCACTTTCATGAACGCCCTCATCGCGCTCGTGCCCCCTCATGAACGCCTGGTGACCATCGAAGACACAGCTGAGATTCCGCTGATTCTTCCTAATCAGGTGAAGATGATGACCCGCCCGCGATCCATGGGAACGGAGAGCATTACCGCCAGGGACCTTGTGGCGAACGCTCTCCGTATGAGACCCGATCGGATCATTATTGGTGAGTGCCGCGGCCCTGAAGCCATGGACATGATTCAAGCCATGAATACCGGCCACCAGGGATCGATGACCACCATCCACGCCAACACCCCTCGGGATGCACTGTTCAGGCTTGAGACTCTCGCCATGTCGGCTGGGCTCGAACTCCCGCTCCCAGCGATCCGCCGGCAGATCTCAAGTGCGGTCCAGCTGATCGTCCAGATCAAACGCTTCCGTTCTGGAATCAGAAAAATCATTTCAATTCAGGAAGTGACCGGACTCGAGCAGGACACCATCCTTCTGCAGGAGGTGTTCTCTTTCGATCCGACCCACCCCCTCGACCTTCAAAGCGATGAGGGTTCATTCCGTTTCAATCTTTCGACAAAAGTACTCGAAAGTCTCAAGAATCAGGGGATTCGCGCCTTACCGTGAGCGTCCTGCCGCATTGAGATAGCGGTGATAACGGTTGAGGACCTCCCATTTGACCCGGTCGATCGCGATCTTCTGGGCGAACTTGAAATGAAAATCGAAGTCGGCGCGGTTTCGCAACTCCAATCCGAAGTCGACCTTGCTCGTTGCCAAGCGGAGCACAAGTTTGGCGTACCAATGGGCCACCACTCCCGGATCACTCTTGTCTTCATCGAACTTACGGAGCGCTTCTTCACCGAGGGTCCGCTTCAATGTGAAGGATGAGGCGCCGATGAAAATACGGACCAACTCCTGCACCCTGGACGCCTTATCGAGTTTCTTTTTCACTTCTTGTGAGGACGGCGAAGCGACAACAGGAATATCCCCGTCAGGAAAGACGATTTCCGGAGCTTTTTTCGCATCGACATTGGAGAACTCTGTGGGACTCCTCATGATGTCCTGCAATTCGCTCATTTCCATGGCGAAAGCCTTCAACTCATCGGGAGAAGCCGCCTGGCCCTTCGACTCAAGAGCCCGGTATCGGGAGCCTGCGATGATCCCGCGATAGATGCCTTCCAGACTTGCTCCTTGGTTCAAAGACTGCAGTAATCCGGAGAAATCTGTTTTGTCATCGACCGCTTCCTGATTGAAAACGACCCGGAACATCTCAGAGAGGATTTCCGAGTTCTGCTTCGACATGGCCTCTGCCGACAGCACAGGGTCGGGGTTTTGCGAGGCGAGATTCTTTTCGTCATGAATCTCCTCGGGGGTCCTGTCTTTCTTGACCGGTGTAATGAACCCAAGGAGCTCGAGGGCATGATTCACAACCTTGCACCCGGACATGACAGGGGGCATGAGCAACAGCATCAAAACGATCCGGGTGCGATTCATTCAACCCCTCCTAGCGCCTTCGGTGCCCGAGTGCGGCCCATGGCAAAGGCAAGCACGACAATCGTGATCAGATAGGGCAGAATCTGAATCCATTGTACCGGAACCGGGCGCTCTCCCCAAAGTACGACTCCCTGAAGACGAATCTGAAGCAACTCGGTGAATCCGAAGAGCAGACAAGCTACCACAGTGGGAATCGGCAACCATTTTCCGAGAATGACCGCAGCTAGCGCAATGAAGCCCCTGCCGGAAGACATGTTACGGGAGAAGGAAGAGGCCAAATAGATGGACAGGGTCGCCCCACCGAGTCCCGCCAGCATTCCGCTCAACGCTATGCCTTGCCAGCGTTTGCCTTGAACAGAGATCCCGGCGCTCTCGAGCGCCTTCGGATGCTCACCGGCAAAACGGACACGCAATCCGAACTTGCTCCGGTGGTAGAACACGGCACTCAGCACAACCGATGCGACCATCAGGAACAAGGGGGCGGAGCGAAAAAGAGCCTCACTCGGAATCACCGGTGTCGAACCGGTGGAATCGTACCAGATCATCGACAGGAAAGGGGGAACCCCCATGGCAAAAAGATTGAATGCCGTCCCGGCGACTATCTGATTGGCCTTCAGCTTGAGTACGGTCAGCCCGTAACCCAGCGAGAGAACCAGCCCGGCGACCATACCAGCACCCAGTCCCCACCAAGGGTTCTGGGTGGAGTGGGTCACGACTGCGGCGAAAAAAGCACCGACCAGCATGATCCCCTCTAGGCCGATCTGAACGACCCCGCTCCGCTCGCACCACATCCCACCGAGCGCAGCGAAAATCAAGGGAGTCGACACTCTCAAGGTGGGTAGAATCCAGTTCGAGAAAACAGCTTCAAGCATTGCGCTTCCTCCACAATCTGGCAGGGAGTTCCCAAAGACCATCCGAGGCCACACCGAGAATGATCAGCCCCTGAATGATATAAGTGAGGTCACGGGTCACCTTGTCAGTTTCAAGATCGAGACTCCCCGCCCCTTTTTGCAGGACACCGAACAGGAATGCGGAAGGCAGGATCCCGAGAATGTTTCCGCGCGCGACCAAAGCCACCGCGATGCCAACAAATCCGTAGTCGGCGGAGAACCCGATTTTGAAACGATGGGCATTGCCCAACACCTCGACCAAACCGGTCAATCCGGCCATGCCACCCGCGACGAACATGGAACTGAACCAGGCGCCCGGGGCCGAGATCCCGAATGTCGATCCGGCGGTTTCATTCTCCCCGGTTGCCTTCAATCGGTATCCCCAAACCGAATTTCTCAAGACCACATGGAGAAGAAGAGTCATGACCATGAGTACGATGATCAATTCCCCCATCGGAGCCCCGTTGAAAAAAGCGAAGGGCTTCAATTGGAACACCGGGGACAATGGAATTGTCTCGGCCTGGGAGGATTCCGGGTCTTTCAGCACGTAAAGGGTGAAGTACGATGTCACGCCTGCCGCGATGAAGTTCATCATGATCGTGGTAATCACCTCATGACTGCCACGCTTGGCTTTAAGGTAACCGGGTATCGCACCCCAGATTCCGCCTGCAAGGAAAGAGGCCGCGGTCGCAAACAACACGGCCAACAGAGGAGACTGGATGCCGGCCCCGGCAACGCCTGCCCAGGCCGCGGCCAGGGCACCGATGGTGAGCTGCCCCTCTCCCCCGATATTGAACAAACCGGCTTTGAAGGGAATGGCCACCGCGAGCCCCGCGAGAATGAAATATGCCATATAGAACAGCGTCATCCCGAAATCGTATCCACTTCCGAAGCTGCTGTTGAGGAGTACGGTCAGGACCTTCCCGGGCGATTCTCCGGCAAAACGACAAATGAGTAGCCCTGCTAGTAGTCCACCAATCGCACCGACTACCGACCTCAGGAAAGAACGGACACTCTGGGGGATTCTCAATTGATCGGAATTCTTCACCGGTCGCCTCCACCCATCACCCTACCGATCGTCCAAGGGTCGAACTCGGGACGGGCAAACTCCGCACGCACTCCACCGTTATAAAAGACCAGCATCCGATCACAAAGATCGATGAGTTCGTCGAGCTCGGAAGAAAACAGCAAGATCGCTTTACCGCGATTGCGCTCCCGGACAATGGCATCATGAATTTTTTCGATGGCCCCCACATCGACCCCACGTGTGGGATGCGCGATGTACAGTACAGTGGGCCCCGGATCCAGCGCACGGGCCATCACGAGCTTTTGCTGATTCCCGCCGCTCATCCGGCCGGTCCAAACAGTGGTGTAAGGCGGACGGATGTCAAACTCTTTGATCTTCGACTCCGTGACCGCACGTGCTTTGGCTCGTAGCAGGAATCCATTCTTCGAGTAACGCGGATCTTCATGCTGACCCAGAAGAAAATTCTCGGTCATATCCTGATTCAGTAACAAGCCCTCGGAGAGGCGGTCCTCCGGGACCAGTCCGAGCCCGTCATTCCGGAGAGTGATCGGATCGCTTTCTGAATGATCCTTGCCGTTAAACTGATATCCTCCGCTCCAGCGGGACCGGTGGTGTGCGGGATGGGCGAGCGCACGCAGAAGAGTCGACTGCCCGTTCCCCTGGACACCTGCGACCCCGAGAATTTCTCCTGGCTTCAACTCAAAACTCACATCACGCAAAGGCTCGGTCGTGCTTTCGATCGACAAGCCCTCCACCCGAACGAGGGGGCGCATCTCCGCGGTACCTGCGAACATTTTCCGCTCACCCTGGTAGGTGAAGGAAACATCCCGACCCACCATCATCCGTGCGAGCTCAGCCTCATCGGTTTCAGAGGCCTTGCGGGTTCCAACGGTTTCACCCCGGCGGATCACGGTAATCTCATCGCAGTATCCGAGAACTTCTTTCAGTTTGTGGGAGATGAGAATGATGGTCTTCCCTTCCTCTCTCAAACGGATGAGATTTCCGAAAAGGTCCTTGACCTCCTGCGGAGTGAGCACAGCGGTGGGCTCATCGAGGATAAGCACTTTCGAACGCTGGTAAAGGAGCTTTAGAATCTCAACCCGCTGTTGCTCCCCGACCGAAAGCTCGGACACGGGACGGTCCCAACGATCGAAATCGAGCCCGTAGGTCTTGGCAATGGACCGGAGCTCGGCTTCAGCCCGTTTGCGCCCGACGAACACCCGCCCGGGCTCGTGTCCGAGAATGATATTGTCGAGTACGGTTTCAGGACCCGCCAGCATGAAGTGCTGATGAACCATGCCGATCCCGGTCTTCATCGCATGCACCGGATTCGTGATGCGTGCAGGCCGATCTTCGATCAGGATCTCGCCCGAGTCTGCAGGGTGGATCCCGAAAAGCACTTTCATCGCGGTGGACTTACCCGCACCGTTCTCACCGATCAATCCATGGATCGATCCCTTCTTCACCGAGAAAGAAAGATCCCGGTTCGCAGTGAACCCTCCGAAACGCTTGGTGATCTTCCGGAACTCGATCGCGTTCATCACTTTTTCTGGATCAGGTAATAGTCCGGAACCTTGATCTTTCCCTTCACGATCTCCGTACGAAGCTGTTCCAACTGCTTTTTGTCGGTCTCGGATACCAATCTTGCATTGTGCTCGTCGAGCGAGTAATCCACACCTTTGGACTTCACTCCGTAACGGATCAGTCCGGTGCTGAATTTCCCCTCTTTGTAGAGCTTCACGGAATCAAAGACCGCCTCATCCACCCGCTTCAGCATACTGGTCAGAATGAACCCGGGCTTGAGCCAGTTCTGATTCGAGTCCACCCCGATTGCGAGCTTCTTTCTTTCGGCAGCGGCATCGAACACGCCCACTCCTGAGTTCCCGGCAGCCACGAAAATCACCTCGGCTCCGCGATTGAACTGATCGAGAGCCAGCTCCTTGGCCTTGGGCGGATTGTTCCAGGCTTCCCCAGTGACACCGAGGTAGTTCGAGAGCACTTGCATCTTGGGGTTGATCTTTTTCGCGCCGGCCGCGTAGCCTGTTTCGAAACGGCGGATCAACGGTACGTCCATTCCGCCGATGAAGCCGACTTTGCCTCCCGGAGCATGCAAGGCTGCCAGAGCCCCTACCAGGTAACTTCCCTCGTGCTCCTCGAACATGACCGAGCGGACATTCGGAGCTTTGGCATCTTCATCGACCAGGAGGAACTTCTGGCCCGGGAATCTTGCCGCATTCTTCTTGACTGACTCGAGTTGGTGGAAGCCAACCGCAATGATCAGATCGAACTTTTTCTCGGCAAAGGCCCGCTGAAGGGACTCATAAGCGGCATTGTCCGGAGCCTCGACGGTCTTGGTCATCACACCGAGTTCTTTCTCGGCACGTTTGAGCCCCTGGTAGGCCGAAGCGTTGAACGACTTGTCGTCCTTGCCGGAGCGCTCGAGGACCAGACCGACCCGGATCTGCGCGGAAGCGGCCGGAACAGACAGAACAGCCAGGGCCGAGAGCAGCACGAAACCTAGGGGGCGCAGAATGTTTCTCATACTTTATGTTTATCCGAGCCCGGGCTTTCCGTCGAATTGATTTTGGAACTCCAAAGGGTTAGCCTGTGCCCATGCAATCGCCTGGTCCTCGCCAATTAAATGACAAATCCAGTCGAGACGGACAGGCCGCGATCCTGCTCGCAATCATGGTTTCGAGCTTCCTGATGTTCTTCATGTTCGCTGTGAACACGGGGCTTCTGATCAATGCCAAGATCAGCGTGCAAACCGCCGCGGATGCCGCAGCATACGCAGGCGCAGCCGCCCAGGCGCGCCAACTGAACGCAATCTCGTACTTGAATTACGACATGAGACGGCAGTTCAAGAAATTCGTGTTCCGTTACGCATTTGTGAGCAGCATGGGAAACGCGCAATTTCCCGGAGCCGGTGCTGACACGGCAGATTACGACTTCAAGAAGCTCGACTACTCGCTCGGTTCGACTGCGACAGTCCTTCCCCTGAAAGTCCCGGTGGTTTGCCTGCCGATTTCGGCTGCGACAGAAATGAGCTCGGACAGCTGCCTGGCCGTGAACTACCGGAATACCGCCTACGACGTTCAGAATGCCGTGGGAGGTGTCCTCGCCTCCCTCAACTCGATCACCCAAGCCTACTTGAACTCCGTGACCAGCATTTCAGGCATTGCGAACGACATCTGTTCGGGGCGATCCGGAGTGAATGTTTTCGCGGCGCTCGCCTGGCTTTTCAGGGGGGATCTCGATGATTCGAGCATCGATCAAATGCTCCAGTCCGTCACCGCAAGCACGCTGACCAATACCGAAAGAGCCAAGATCAAGGATCAGATCAAAAACTTGATTCAAGGCTTGGGGCTATTTCCGAGAAACGTGATCAATCTGATGAGGATCGAGACACTGAAAGACTTCATCAACGAAAAACCGGCGAATATCGATTGGGATGGAATGAAGGCCCTCGAGAACGCCCAGGGGACTGACGCCCACGAGCGGACCATTCTGGCTTACCGGTCGGCTCTTGGAAATTTGAACAGTTCGGTCTTCGATGCCGAGAAAACACGCCTCGAAGAACTCCAACCTGCCAAAATGCTGGAACTCGAGGAGGTCAAGGCATCCTTCAAGGTTTTTGTACAAGCCATGATCCCGAAACCAGCGGGAAGTTCAATTTCCAGCAGTAATCCAACCGCCTGCGACTCCTTCATCTACAAAATCAACGCCAACGATGCTCCGGTCGGAGTGAAGCTTTCTTCGGGCGGGGGTAAGAATGTTTTCTATGCCGTACGACTCAGGACCTTCGTGAAACCGAGGGGACTCCTGTTCATGCAAGGTTCGGGGGAGCTCGAACTCGATGCGATGGCCGCAGCCAAACCTTTCGGGAGCAGGATCGGACCCAAAAATCTCTCGGCCGCCGACTTTGTTGTAACCAAATCAGACCTGCCAGCCGTCAACAATACAGTCTTTTGTTCATCCGATTGCAAGAGCCCGAACCTCTCACTCGGAAACGGCATCAGCTTCTTCAGCATGAAATTCATCAGGGACATGCACACCTTGGCGGGAGGCACCTCGCCCAGCATTTCGGCCATCCTGGACGCGCAGCGTCACGCCCTGGCTCCCAATCCGACCGAAGTGGGGCTCTTCAACATCATCCCGCCAGCTCCCAGCGCCGATGGTGGCTCGAACCCGATGGACTTCGAATTCATTCCCTTCTCGGATCCCAAGTCAGTCACGGGCAAGCCTCAGGTTTACCGCTTTTACGCCCCCGTCTTTCCGCAAGGCGGCGCCTCAGTAGCCCAGAAAGTGGACCAATTCCTCCAATCCATCTTCCCGAGCGTTTCGGTCAGTACCGATCCGATCGGCCTGGACCTTTCGAGCCTGCGTGACAAGCTCAAAACTTCGCTCACCAACTACATCGGGGGAAGCGCCCTCTCTAGCGGGGGGAGCGCGAGCGAGCACGGAGAAACCGAGACCTTTGCAGCCCTGGAGCTTCCTATTCAACCCCCCCTCCAGTCCAAGCCCTACCTCTCCATCACTTCAAAGGAAGTCAGAACCTCCTGGAGCCCGGATCACCACAAGGTGAGCGCCTATGATGTGCGCTTCACTCCTCGATTCGGCTACTCGGTCAAACTGGTTTCCTTCCGTGACCTGATGCGACAAGGCCTCTCAGCCGACGACGAGGACGTGGAAAAAATGTCTCATTGATTAGAGTGCTTCA
This sequence comes from Bdellovibrionales bacterium, assembly GCA_947462765.1. Taxonomy (GTDB): domain Bacteria; phylum Bdellovibrionota; class UBA1018; order UBA1018; family CAIMNF01; genus CAIMNF01. The sequence goes on along the minus strand of CANHQK010000021.1, from coordinate 25,098 downwards.
GACTTGCCAATTCGGACCCCCTTTGGCACCTTCACCATGAAGGAGAACACCATGGCAAAGAAAAAAACCACAAAGAAATCCGCAAAAAAAGCAGCTCCGAAAAAAACGGCTGCTAAAAAAGCCCCGGCCAAGAAGAAAGCAGCGAAGAAAGCTCCGGCAAAGAAAAAAGCCGCCGCTAAAGTCGCTCCGGCCAAAAAAGCGTCCGCCAAAAAGGTCGTTGCCAAGAAAACGACCGCGAAGAAAGCTCCGGCTAAAAAAGTCGCTGCCAAAAAAGCGGCCCCTGCAAAGTCGGTCGCCAAGAAGGCCGCTCCTAAAAAAGCCGCTCCAAAAGCGGCCGCCGCTCCTAAAGTGACCGAGCAAAAAACCAGCCTGGCCACCGCTCTCGCCGCTACTGCTGCCGCCGCTGCCGCAGGTGCAACCTTGAGCCACGCCATGGAAGAATCCGAAGGCGAGGAACACTCCTTCGGCGATGACGAAGACTCCGGCATGGAAGAGACTCTGATCGACGACGAAGAATCTCTCCGGGAGATGGACGAAGAAGAGGAAATGGACGAGGACGATTATTTTTCTCGCAGTTTCGATGACGAGGAAGAAGATGAGTCCGAAATGGACGAGGATCTCGAAGACGAAGAAGATGACTTCGGTGACGAAGACGAGGAACTCGAGGATGAAGAGGAAGAAGAGTTCGACCTCGATGATTCTGAAGACTTCAACGACGAAGACGAAGACTGATTCATGAACGAGACAGGGAGCCGTGCGATGGACATTCGGGATGTGATCCATGGTGTGATCCTGATCGAGCCGCACGAGCTCCCTGTACTCGAGTCCTTTCTGTTCCAGAGGCTGCGCCAGATCCGCCAGACCGGATTCGCCGAGCACTCTTACCCCGGCGCCACCCACAACCGGTTCATTCACAGCGTGGGCGCACTCCACACCGCCACCGAGTCATTCGAAGCCATTTTTGACGGACTCAAACGTCGCTTTCCCGAAACCTGGAAGCGTTACCGTGCCGTGGTCCGACTCGCAGCACTCCTTCATGATGTCGGCCACGGCCCACTCTCTCATACGACCGAGTTCGCCATGCCCGAGGTCTCGAAGCTCGACGCCTCTAAAAACTCCCGTCGAAAAGCCACCCATGAGGACTACACCCTCAAGATCATCCTCGATTCCCCGTTGACCCCGGTTCTCGAAAAAGCAGGCAAGGTCCACGGCTTCAGCCCGATCCACATCGCCTCACTCATTGAATCGGAAATCGGGGTCGAGGACGGCTTTTTCCATGAAACCTTCGATGGCGAACTGATCGATTTTAAGCCGATCCTCCATCAACTGATTTCAAGCGAACTCGATGCCGACCGCATGGACTATCTCCGGCGGGACAGCTTTTACAGTGGCGTGAACTACGGCGTGTTCGATCACTCGTGGATTCTCAGAAACCTTTGCGCCCACCACCATGACGGGAAGCTCTATCTGGCCATCCGCCATCGGGCACTCTATGCCTTCGAGGACTTCCTGCTCGCGCGCTTCAACATGTTCATGCAGGTGTATCTCCACCATAAAACCGTGGTTTACGATGAGATGCTTGCGAATTATCTGAACGACCCTGAGTGTGACTACAAGCTACCGGCCGATATCGAAGCCTATGCCCGTTGCACGGATGCCCACCTCTACGCACACCTTTCCCGCTCGGGGAATCATTGGGCAAAACGGATCACCGAGAAACAGCCCTATAAGATGCTGGTAGAAACACACAGCGGGATTCCCTCGACCGCGAACGCGCGGGAACAGCAAGAACGGATTCTGAAAAAAGTCCGGCAGGAACTCGAATCGAAGAACCTCTCTTTCATCGAAAGCACTTCGACCGGAATCCTGTCGAAGTATTTCGGCAAGTCCGATCATCCGATTTTCGTCTGTTACGACAACCTTTATTCGGCACCGAGCTTCATCCCGATTCAAAAGTGCACGACCCTGTTCACCCAATATCCGAACAGCCGCTCGATCTCGAGGATCTTCGTATCCCCAGAGGACCACCGCAAGCTTTCAACCCGGGCGAGGGATAAGGCCCTCCTCTTCGAATGATCAGGACTTGGTCGCCGCGTGAATGAGACCTTGCGCGTTCACTTTCAGATCAATCCCGAAGGTGCCCAGATCCAGAGATCGCATGCCAGCACCGATCCTTGAGAACAGTTCACTTTCGACTCTCTCTGGGAGAAGAGTACCCGATCGGATCTCCGACACGATCTCCATCGAAGTCCGAATGCCGGTCCGGAGCTGATCCGCTACAATTGGAATGAGATCCTTCTCAATGAATCCGTAGTGGGTCAAGGCGACCCGCTCGGGATGCATCGACTCAATCATATCGATCGCTTTCAAAGCCTCTTCACCGTCGAAATCGGTGGGACTGGTCGAGGGAATGGCCACGATCCCGCGGGTATTCGCAACCGGATAGCTCACTCCGAAGGCGTCTCCTGTAAAGACAGTCCCCGAGACCGGCTCGCGTGCGATCACATGATGGTTCGCATGCCCCCGCACATGACGGATTTCCAGTCCTTCAGGACCGAACGGGACCCTTGCCCCGTCCGTGACTTCCCGGACCCGCTCGACCGAACAGGGAAGAATGGTGCCGTACAGACGATCCATGAAGGCCTCTCCATAAACACGTGTGGCACTTTCCACCAATCGGGAAGGATCGATAGCATGGCGAGCCGCTTTCGGATGTGCGTACAGGATGGCATTCGGAAAGGTCTTCAAAAACAGGCCCGCACCACCTGCATGGTCGAGGTGGACATGGGTGATGAGCAGTCCCTCGATCTGGTCCGGAGAAAGCCCCTCACTCCGGGCCGCCTGAACCAGATGCGGCAAGGCATGGTTCGTATTGCATTCGATGAAAAACCCGCGATCTCCATCAACCAGAAGATACGCCGCGGCGAATTCGTTTTCGACGTATTTGCAATCCACGACGATGATCCTCATACTGTGAAGACTATCATGGGGCTTAAAATCCTGACTTGGAATATCTCATATGCGCACGGGAACGGGTCGGAAGGCACTCCGGGGTGGCGACGTCATCCGGCCGTGCACTACGAAAACACGCTGAGCGCCATGGCCACGCTCATCCGGAACACCGGTACTGATATCGCCCTCCTGCAAGAAGTGGATTTCGACTCCTCCCGCTCATTCCGGCGCAACCAACTCGACACACTGGCTCGACGTTCGGGCCTGATCCACCGCTCACACTGTACCAGTTGGGATCTTCCCTGGGTGCCCTACCCCGGATGGAATCCCCTGAATCACTTCGGCAGGATCCGCTCCGGTGGAGGCATCTTATCCCGATTTCCAATCAAGAGTCTCCAGAACGACCTTCTCCCGAAACCACGGGAAAACCCGGAGTGGTACAATCGGCTGTACCTTCACCGGTACTTCCAGATGGTTGAAACGGGCGGGCTCAGGATCGTCAACCTACACCTTGAGGCTTTCTCTCAGGAGAATCGAAAGCTGCACCTTCTGCGACTCGATGAGCGGATCAGGGACTTCACGCCTGATCTTTGCGGAGGAGACTTCAATGGATCGATCGATGTCCATGAAGACTTGAGTCACGAGTTCGAAGCCATCCCCTCTCCGGGGCCGACCTACCCGACGCCCGAGCCACACGAGCGCCTGGACGGTTTCATTCTGAAAAAATCCAGGTTCAAACCCCTGAGAGTTGAAGTGCCTGATACGGGAACCTTCTCGGATCACTTTCCTGTTTTGATTGAAATCGAGGAGTCTTCGAAAAACCGGCCGATCTCGCCTCGAGTGTAGGCGCCCATCACCCGGAACAGCCCGCAGGTCGCCGACTTGAGTGAGTCAACCGCTCCGACGACCACCGAAGATCGCTCCACCGCCCGTTTCTCATCACGATCGAGAAAGTCGGATTCCTCGTCGTTCACAAACAGAGGTTTGCCGCGAACCAATCCGAAATAATCGATCCCGCCAATACCTTGAGGCAGATTGACCGCGGTCGATTTGGGATAATCTCCCAGCAAACCGAGAAGTGCGCGCCCGAGACCCCAGGCTTCTTTGCGGGGCTCGAGCATCAACTCGGACGGATCCGAGAACACCCGACTGTCCTCACCCGCCAAACACTCTCCTAGCGCTCCCTCGGTCTTTTCCCGAAGCATCTCCTGCACCAGACCCTCGTAGGCGAAATGGTAGTTCGCCATGGTCTGGGTCGATCTCGCAACGAAGCCGCTGAAAATCGACTTCCACGGCAACATCTGCACATGCGGGACCTGGGTGACATGGAAGGGCTGATGAAGGTCCTGGATCAAATGCAGTTCCCAATTCAGGAGACGTAGCGCCCAAAAAAGATTTTGCTCCTTACGATAACGATCTGAAGCGGAACGCAGAACCCGAATCCTCTCGAGCGCCTGACCGACCGGGCGGAATGGAATCTGGATCGAGCGAACAGGTGAGGCCCACTCAAACCCTGGAAAAACCATGTGCCGGAAGCCCTGCGAGGTCGGCCCGTTCAACCCACCCATCCAGGCACGGTCTCCCGCAGGATCCGCTTCGGCAGGCAGATCCTGGTCCATTCCGAAATCAGGTTCATCGACCCAATCGGACAAAAACAGCTCTGCAACCGTACTCTCTGTGGACAGAATTTTCTTTCCGCACTTCGCGGTCGAGTGCAAAGGAATCTTGGAAGCATTGACTCCGAGAGTTCGAGCCAGATTCTCGATTTCACGACGCTCATCCTCCTGACAGGGGATCTTGACCTTCTGGACGAGGTGGCGCCTACTAGCTTCCTCGATTGCAGGAATCAGTCGATCATGAATGAGACGATGCCCGTCCCAAGCCATGGCTTGACCTGAAAACAGGAGGAGCACAAAAGCGATTGCCGAGATCATCCCCGCCTCAAGGAAAGAGGCCACGAAGGAGCATTGCCTGGGACAAGCGCTCAACCGAGGTGATCAGGGCGGCTGTTTTCATGCCGCAATTGAATTTTTCAGCGTTCCCCGCGACCCGGTGGAATGCGCGGGCCATGATCTCGGCGAGCTTTTCGTTCACTTCCTTCTCGTTCCAGAAGAATTGCTGGAGACCCTGGACCCATTCGAAGTAAGACACGATCACGCCACCGGCGTTTGCGAGAATGTCAGGAATGATGTAAACGCCCTGACTCTCCAGATACTGCTGCGCCTCGGAGGTGATCGGACCGTTGGCGCCCTCACTGATGATCTTCGCTTTGACATTTTTCATGTTCTCGCGAGTGATGACCCCGTCGATCGCGGCAGGGACCAGGATGTCCACATTCAGCGCGATCAGTTGTTCATTGGTGATGGCTTCGGCCTTGGGGTAGCCCTTGAGGGTCCGGTTCTTGGCCATGTAAGCATTCACATCCTTGATGTCGAGGCCGTTTTTGTCGTAAATCCCGCCAAAGAAATCACTCACGGCAACAACTTTACAACCCCGGATCGCAAGCTCCTCGGCTGCTACGGTTCCGACCTTGCCGAATCCGTGAACCGCAGCCGTGCATTGATTCAATTTGAAATCCGCTTTGTTCTGCTTCTTCAGCAATTCAATGGCGTGCTCAATCACGTACACTACACCACGACCGGTAGACTCGGGACGTCCCGCGGAACCGCCGATTTCCATCGGCTTGCCCGTCACCACGCCCGGAACAGCATGGCCTTTGGCCATCGAGTAAGTATCCATCATCCAGGCCATGTGTTGACCGTCGGTTCCGACATCCGGAGCCGGAATGTCTTGCTCGGGTCCGATCATGGAAATGATTTCCATGGTGAACCTCCGGGTGAGCGCTTGCTGTTCAGCGCGTGAAAGCTGCGAAGGATCAACCCGGATTCCGCCTTTAGCGCCACCGAGCGGGAGCCCGACGAGGGAGCACTTCATGGTCATGAGCATGGCCAGAGCGGAGACTTCGGAGAGATTCACTTCAGGATGGAAGCGGATCCCGCCCTTACCCGGTCCGAGAGTGGTGCTGTGTTGCACGCGGTAGCCTTCGAAAGTCTTCACAGAACCGTCATCCATGCGCACCGGAATGCTGACACACATCGCTTTCTTCGGCATTTTCAGGCGCTCAAGAACGTTGGAGGAGAGCCCCATGGTCTTCCCCGCCATCTCGAGGTCCATGACCGCGTTTTGATAAAGGGGGGAGGTTTCGTACAGACCGGATCTCAAGTTGTGACTCATGATTCACTCCTGTTTTCAGCAAGATTTTTGTTTGGGATGACACTAGCAGAGGTGCTACCCTTCTGTCATGGCGAATGTTCCCGGGGAAAAGATCATCGTTGGCATCCTCTATGGAGGCCGGAGTAGCGAACACGAGGTTTCGCTTCGCTCTGCAGCAAGCGTATTCAAGCGCTTGGATCGAAAGAGGTTTGAACCCAGAACCATTTATATCGACAAACAGGGCACCTTTCACTGGGCCAATGTCCCGGAAAGCTTTGCGCAAAGCGGCGAAAGCAGCCTTCCGCAAGCAGTCATGACCCCCGAAGTCGTCCTCCTTCCACGCCCTCACAAGGATTCTCGCGGACGCCCGAAAGCAGTGTTCACCTACTTGGATGTGGCCCATGCGGGGAAGATGGAGATGGTCGATGTCCTGATCCCCATGCTCCACGGAAAGAACTGCGAAGACGGGACCCTTCAAGGCCTATTCGAGAGTGCCGAAGTTGCCTATACCGGAAGCGGAGTGATCGGATCCGCGATCGGAATGGACAAGGAAGTCGCTAAACGACTTGCAGAGCATGCGGACATCCCGGTGGTACCCTATCGTGTGGCGCGATCCTGGGATTCCATCCAGAAGCGGGAACTGCTCCGGAACGAGGTCCAAAACGCATTCGGATTCCCCGTCTTTGTGAAGGCTGCGCGTGAGGGATCTTCAGTCGGCGTGTACAAGGTCAAGACGCGTGAAGAGTTCCTTCCTAAATTGGAAGAGGCCTTCCGTTACGACAATAAGGTCCTGATCGAAAAAGCGATCACTGCCCGCGAAATCGAATTCTCAGTTCTCCAGAACCCCGACCGCTCGCTGAAACCTTTCGTGAGCACGCCGGCCGAAATCATTCCGACTCACGAATTTTACACCTACGATGCCAAGTACAACGACGAGGCGGGGGCGGTTTTCAAGATCCCGGCCGAGATCACTCCCGAACAGTACCAAAAGATGACGCAGATGGTAGAGAAAATCTTCGTCACTCTGGAGCTCGAGGGCTACGCCCGGGTCGACCTTTTCCTCGATCGTGATTCCGGAGCCTTTTACATGAACGAAGTGAACACACTTCCCGGTTTCACGAGCATCTCGATGTTCCCCAAACTCTTCGAAGTGAGTGGCATCCCTTATACGGAGCTCTTGACTAAACTCATCGAGCTTGCATTACTCCGGAATAAGAGGTGAGCCCCGGTGGCCAAAGAAACGTCAAAAAACTGCCTGGTGATCGTCGAGTCACCCACGAAAGCCAAGACCATTCGAAAGTTCCTGCCCAAGTCCTATGTGGTCGAGGCATCGATGGGTCATATCCGAGATCTGCCCCAGTCCGCCGCTGACATCCCTGAAAAGTTCAAGAAAGAAGAGTGGGCCAAGGTGGGCGTCAACGTCGATCAGGACTTCGAGCCCCTGTATGTCGTCCCGAAAGGGAAGTCCAAGGTCATCACTGATCTGAAAAAGAAACTGGCCCAAGCTGAGATCCTCTACCTCGCAACCGACGAGGACCGCGAAGGAGAATCCATCTCGTGGCACCTGCTCGAGGTGCTGAAACCGAAGATTCCTGTGAAACGAATGGTGTTTCACGAAATCACCAAGACCGCGATCGAACAGGCACTGGCGGACACACGCGAGGTCGATATGCGACTGGTCCGTGCCCAGGAGACACGCCGGATCCTCGATCGACTGGTGGGATACACCGTTTCACCTCTGATCTGGAAAAAGATCGCCTACGGTCTTTCGGCCGGCCGGGTGCAGTCTGCCGGACTCCGCTTGATCGTGGCCCGCGAGCGCGAACGCATCCGCTTCAGGAGCGCGACGTATTGGAACCTCGAAGCGGAACTTAAAAAGTCAGGTGCGAATGGCGGGATATTCACCGCAAAGACCATTGCCCTGAACGGCAAGCGGATCGCGACCACCAAGGATTTTGATGAGTCCACCGGCAAGCTCCTCGAAAAAAAGGACGGCGAGATCCTCCTTCTCGAATCGACCGAAGCACGCAGACTCGAGGATGCGCTTAGAACGGCTGACTACACGGTCCAGTCGGTCGAAGAAAAACAATTCACCCAGAAGCCCTCCATTCCCTTCATCACCTCGAGTCTCCAGCAGGAAGCCAACCGCAAGCTCGGGATGTCGGCTCGCGACGCCATGAGGACCGCACAAAGCCTTTACGAACAGGGCTTCATCACCTATATGCGTACGGATTCGCCCAATCTTTCGAGCGAAGCGATCCGTGGAGCCAGAAACGCAGTAGAGGAGCTTTACGGCAAGGAATACCTCTCGCCTGAGCCAAGACAATTCAGCTCCAAAAACAAGGGCGCCCAGGAAGCGCACGAAGCCATCCGTCCGGCCGGCGCTGAATTCAAGCACCCTCGCGAAACTGGACTCACCGGTCGTGAACTCGCCCTGTACGAGATGATCTGGATGCGTACCGTGGCTTGCCAGATGGCTGAAGCGCGGAAGCTCTCGGTCAGCGTCCGCATCGAAGCCCAAGCAGGAAAAGACAAAGTGACTTTTTCGGCGAGCGGATCCCGCATCCTCTTTCCCGGATTCCTCCGTGCTTACGTGGAAGGGACCGACGACCCGGAGGCCTCACTCGAGGACCGCGAAGTGATTCTGCCCGAGATGAAATCCGGAGACAAAGTCTCGGTGGATTCGATCGAAGCCCAGTCTCACACCACCAAACCCCCTGCCCGCTTCACCGAAGCCTCACTCGTTCAACAACTCGAAAAAGAAGGCATCGGCCGTCCGTCGACCTATGCCTCCATCATCGACACCATCCTCGATCGGGGCTACGTCCGGAAGCTCGGCAATGCACTCGTTCCCACTTTTACCGGGGTGGCAGTGATCCAGTTGCTCGAGAATCACTTTGAGAACCTCGTCGACTACCGATTCACCTCGGAGATGGAAAACTCCCTCGACGAGATTGCAGAAGGAAAGCGGGAGTACCTCCCCTACCTGAAGCAGTTTTTCAGCGGAAAATCAGGCCTCGCCGAGCAGGTCAAAAACCAGGAAAAGAAGATCAACCCGACCGAATCGCGTACCGTTCAGCTCGACCATCTGAAAGAAGTCGAGGTCAAGATCGGTCGCTACGGCGCCTATGTGGTGAAGCCGGGCAAAGCGGGTGCGGAAGAGATTCATGCCACCATTCCGGATGACATCGCCCCCGGCGATCTGACGGTCACGCAGGTCGAGGATCTGCTGATTGCTTCCGAGAAGGGCCCTCAGAGCCTCGGAAAAGATCCTAAATCCGGGCTCGATGTGTACTGCCTTTCCGGTCGCTACGGGCCCTATGTTCAGCTCGGACCGGTCACCGACGACCAGCCGAAGCCCAGGCGCGCTTCGCTCTTAAAAGGAATGGATCCGAAGACCATCGAACTCGAAAAAGCTCTCGAGCTTCTTTCTTTGCCCCGCGAACTGGGACTCCATCCGGACAAGCAAAAGCCGGTCCTCACCAATCTCGGAAGGTTCGGTCCTTACGTGATGTGTGATGGAGACTTCCGCTCTCTCAAAAAAGACGACAATGTGTTCACCATCACGTTCGATCGTGCCATGGAGTTGTTGCGCGAGGAGAAGAAGCATCGCCGTGGCGCCCAGGCCCTGAAGACCGTGGGAAAATACGAAGAACAGGACATTGAGCTTTTGGATGGAAAGTACGGCATGTACCTCAAATGGGGCAAGGTGAACGCCACCGTACCCAAAGAAATGGATGCCGAGAAGCTCACCCTCGAACAAGCGATCGAGATTGTGAAGGCGCGAGCCGAGCTTGAATCGACCTCATCGACGAAAAAGAAAAGCCGGAAAAAGAAGTCCTGAATGGCCGGCAAAAACCAGCGTCATTGGCTTTTGACCGCCTTTCAGCCCTTTGCTGGCAGATCCGTGAATAATTCCGAAGCGGTATTGAATGAGGTGATCCGCCTCGCCGGTCTAGAAACAGACCTCTCAACCCGGATCCATCCTCACATCTTACCGGTGGAGTATGACCGGTGTACAGAATCCCTTCTGGCCCGGGTGTCGGAGTTGGCTTCAAAGGGAATCCGGATCGAGGGCGTGCTCTCGATTGGAGAGGGCGCTGAGGAATTCAAGATCGAAACGCGCGCGAACAATTTGGATGATGTTCCGGACCTTGCGGACAATGCGGGAGTCATCCGTTCGAAATCGCCGATCTTCCCTGAACTCCGCCCTGACGATACGCTCCCCCTGCGATTTCCGTTCGAGGCTTTTTCCCGGATCCGCACCTCGCTGAATCCCGGGTATTTCATTTGCAATCACCTTTGCGCGCGGATGTCCCGTCACTGGTCGGCTCCCGATGCGCCTTGGTTCGGCTTCGTGCATGTGCCCCGAACAGGAATGGGCGGAATGTTCACGGCCGAGTTGTGCGCAGCCGTGATCCTGAACGGATTCAAGAAACTCCCGTAAGGATCACTTCTTGAACAAGGCGATGGCTTTCAAGCGCTGGGTCTTGTGATCCACAATCGGCTCGGGGTACCCGGCCGGCGCCGAAGAGAAGAGCCCTCCCTCGTGAGGCCAGTGGATTCGCTTGGCATCGAGCCCCTTCAGTTCCGGCACATACTTCCGGATGAATTCGCCTTCGGAATCAAAGCGCTCGCTCTGTGAAATCGGATTCATGACTCGAAAATACGGCTGGGCATCGCAACCGGTCGAGGCACTCCACTGCCACCCTCCGTTATTGGCGGCGAGCTCGTGATCGAGGAGCTGGGAAGCGAAGTACCGCTCCCCCTCTCGCCAGTCGATGAGCAGATCCTTGGTGAGAAACATCGCCGCCACCATCCGCAAGCGATTGTGCATGAAGCCGGTCTGATTCAGTTGTCTCATGGCCGCATCGACAATCGGATAACCGGTACGGCCCTCGCACCAGGCACGCAAGTGAGCCTGATTCGAAGACCACTTGAGCCGATCGTACTCGGGTTTGAAGGCCCCCTTCTCGACGTGCGGAAACTGATCAAGAATCATCTGATAGAATTCCCGCCAGATCAGCTCATTGAGCCAGGTCTTGGCACCGGCCGACAGATGCTCACGAGCGAACCGGACACCCTCTCTCGGCGAGATCGTCCCGAAACGGAAGTGGGGAGAAAGACCGGAAGTACCCTCAAGGGCAGGAAAATCCCGTTGTTCATGGTAAGCGGTGATTTTCTTCGTAAAAGCGCGGAGCAGACTCTTCGCAGCCTTTTCACCGGGCGACACGAACAGGAAGCTCTCCACGAATCCGAGCTCCGAAAAGCGGGCATTGCGATCGGCGATTTTTCCGGATGCGACCAGTTTCTTGAAGTCGGGTCGGTAGTCCTTCAAGTGTCCCTCAATGCCGGACTCGAGAGTTTTGAGCCAATTCTTCGAATAGGGGGTGAACACGCGGTAAGGATCTCCGCTTCCACCGAGAATCTCTCTCGACTCGAAGATCACCTGGTCCTTGTAGGCCCGGACCTGCACTCCCTGCTTGGAAAGGATTTTGCCGACTTCTTGATCGCGTTTCTTGGCCGCAGGTTCGTAATCGTGACCGAAGAATACGGCTTCGGCCCCGAGGCGTGCCGCCAAAGCGGGAATCGCCTCCCGCGGACGCCCGCGGATCACGACCAGTCTCGAGCCTTTCTCGCGAAGTCGCTCATCCAGCTCGTCCAGACACCCTTGGATAAAGTGGACTTGCCGGTTGTCCTTCGGCAATCCGTCCAGGATGTCCTCATCGATCAGGAACACCGGAACGACCTCCTCGGAGGAGGCGCAGGCCTCGAATAAAACCCGATGATCGGAGAGTCGAAGGTCGCGCCTCAACCAAACCAGACTTCTTTTGAAACCGCTCATCAGAAATTCACTCCTAAAGCCGCCAGAATCGCGTGGGATCCGTAGTACACCGCCGATCCGGCCAGAATCCATCCCGGAGCGAATCGGAGTTTGAGTGCTGTCGGAAGCAGTTGAACCAAGGTGACAAAAATCAGGATCCCGCTCGAAATGGCGAGAAAGGTGTGTTCAAGACCCCGGAAAACCTGCGGGATCAAAGAACCGAGCAGGAATGCCCCCCCGATGAAAAACAGGACCTTGCGTGCAGAACGCATGCTGGCTCCGCCGGCGAGGGCCATGGCCCCCGAGAGAACCCCCTCAGGGAGCAGATGCAGAATCACTCCGACCACTAAAACGATGCCCAGTTTCTGATCCACGGCCTGTACCGACGAGAGCGCCACACCGTCGAAAAAAGCACAAATCATGAAACACGCTATGGCCGAGCACACTTCTCCATGACCGAGGACCTCGAGGTGGGTGTGCTGATGCAAATGTCCGTGCTCATGGGAGTGATCACAATGGGTCGCCTCCTTCAGATCATGGTGCTCGTGGTGCCCGTGGGACTCATGCACGTGTCCGTCGTGGGTCTCGATCTTTGCGAGGGTCGCATCATCTGTAGAGAAGAACCGCTCCACGAATCTCAGCCTCGGAACTCCGTACCGCTCGAAGGCGATGACCAGTCCCATTCCGACAAGGGACCAATTGAAAAACGACCTGGGACCCGATGGGTATTCCATCAGATTTTCAGGCAGCAGATCCAGAAACAGCACTGCCATCATGAATCCCGTTGCGATCGCAATGAACACTTGAAGACGATCCATGTTCACATGTCTTCCGGCACGTCCCATGATCCACATTCCGAGCAGGATCATGGAAAGCGCGATCGCAAGAGAGGCCAGCAGCAGGATCATGAACCAAGCCTACCCCATTTGACGGTCCCCCTCAATGACGATAAGCTTGAGCGGATGGAAACCACCCCCCGCATCCTGTTTGAAAACGAGGGCTTTGTTGCCCTCGACAAGCCTCCGGGGTGGTTGAGTGTTCCCGCCCGTCACCCCTCCCCTTCTGACCGGGTGGTGAGTCTCTGGCTCCGGGAGAGCGCGGTGGGTTCAGCGTACATGATCCATCGACTGGATCGATTCACCAGTGGAGTCATGCTCGTTGCCAAGACCCCGGACGCCCATCGCACCGGTTGTGCCTGGTTTCAAGATCGGATGGCCAAAAAAATTTACCATTTCCTGGCCTCTCCTCCTCCATCGCGCCCGGCAATCCAGATCCGGACCCCGGTGGAGGGGAAGCCGGCGCAAACGCTGTTTGAAGTGATGGAATCCACCCCGACCCACTTTCTCGGCAAGGCGACGCCCCTCACCGGTCGCTTTCACCAAATCCGCGAACATGCCGCTCAGGCCGGATTTCCCCTTCTCGGCGATCGTTCATTCGGGGGAAAACCTTCGGAGCGGGTCTGCCTTCATGCTCATTCGCTCGAAACACCCGTAGGCAGATTCGAGGCTCCATTGGCGCCGGACCTCGCAGGACTTTGGGAGAGTTTGAAACATGCTTGAATCCACGCTGAACACCGCCTTCACACTTCGTGAATCCTTGGGCGCATTCCAGGAGAGCGAGGCACTCCGGGTGTTTTACGGCCCCGGAGAGAGTACCGATCCCTCTCTGTCCCAACTCGCGATCGACGTTTTCAAAGATCAAGCTTGGATCACCCAATGGGCACCGGTACCTGATCCCGTACTCAAAGAAGTCGTCAGAGTGCTCCGTCAAAAGCTGCCACTGCGAAGCGTGGGAATCGTCCTCATGGACCGCTCGAAAGTGGCCAGCGAAGCCGACTCCATCGTTCTGGACGGAGAAGTTCGCGAAGGCAAGTTCATCGTGAAGGAATTCGGGATTCCTTACCTGGTCCAAATGAGAGACACCAAGCATCCCGGACTTTTTTTAGACCATGCTCCCCTTCGACGCTGGCTCATCCGGACACAGCAAGGCAAGCGAGTATTGAACCTGTTCGCTTACACCGGCGCGCTGTCTGTTGCTGCGGGTGCCGGTAGCGCATCGAGTGTGACCACACTCGATCTTTCCAAGCCCACGATCGAATGGGCGCGGGAGAATTGGGAGCAAGCGGGGCTCAAAGGACCGACGGGAGATTTCATTTACGGCGACGTGTTCGATTGGCTGCCCCGGCTGAAGAAAAAAGGCCTCGAATACGATACGATTCTTTGCGATCCGCCGTCTTTCTCGAGGACAAAAACGGGTGCCTTTTCGACCGGGAAGGATCTCGCCCGCTTGCATGCCTTGATCCTGCCTCTCCTTGCGAAAAACGGCATTCTGGTGACCTCGATCAATTCGGAAAACATCTCTGAAAGAGCCTTCCTGGGAGAGGTTGAAACCGCTGCCCGCCAAACGGGAACCCGGCTCCAGTGTCTGGGTCGAGTCGATCTGCCCGAGAGCTTTCCGACGCCCCTGGACCCGAAACTTCGCTACCTCAAGGGCTTTTACCTGCGCTCTGTCTAAGGTTTAGACACCCCTCTCCGGTCTGGGCAGGGAAACTTCCCGAAATGCCCCCGGATTCGATCCCGGGCTGGCACACCTTTCGCTTTAGATCAGGGTATGAAGCGGTTCGGAATTCTCAATATCAAGCTCTTCGGTTTAGTCTGCATCCTTGGCTCCTTCTGGTTGAGCCTAAGTGCCTCGGCCGCGCCGGCCCTGAAGGTACACCTGCTCGACAACCTGAGCAACGAAGAGGGCCGCTTGGTGCGCCTGGTGCTCAAAAAAATGGGCTACGCACCCTCGAACGAATCCCTCTTTAGCAAAGCGCCCGATGCCATCATCATCACGAAAACCATTGAATCCGAGATTGAAAAAGCCGGCCTGAAAATCGAGCTGGTCCGCCTCGAGAGCAAATCGAGCCTTCCCCGTACCGTTTTCGAATACCGGACGGACTCCACTGATCTCAAGACCGTGATGGAAGCCTTCCCGAAGCCTGAATCGATCGGTTCTCTGAATGCTATGCCTGTGGCGCTTCAGAAGTGACCGGAGCGGCAGTCGCCTCTGCCGGCGCTGAACCCTGAAGGCGGGTCTCAGACTGGCCTTTCAACACCAACCGGAGCTCTCCCGCACCTTTCGGTCCTTGAGGCGCACGCGGAGCCCTTGGTGCACGAGGTGCACGTGGCGCCTGCGGGGCCCTGGGCTCACGAGGAGGTCTGGGAGCACGCGCAGGACGCGGAGCGCTGGCTTCGCCTCTGGCTGCGCCATCTGTTTTGAATACAGCATCGGTGCGTGGAGCCGGACGCTCACCGCGCGGAGGACGTCCACCGCCCTCGCGCTGATCTCCACGTCCTCTTCCGCCATCGCGCCGACCCTCACGACGTCCGTCGCGGCGTCCACCCCGACGATCATCGTCTCTTGCACGATCAGAACTTCCGCGCTGGTCTGCACTGTGAAAATACTCGATCAAGTAAAAGTGCCCTTCGCGTTCGGTGTAAGACTCGGGAACCTTCTCGGTCTCAGTGGCCTTGAGCGCCACCACCACCCGCTTGACCCGGTCCATCCGCGAACTGGTCATGTCGACCACGTTCTTATAGAAACCCGCCTTGGCCTCGTCGAGCTTGAGCATCTCGAGAATCTGGGCATGCGCCTCTTCCTCGGTTTTTCCTTCGGCAAGGAGGGCGGCTTTCTTGGCAACGGCATCTTTCAGGACGAATCCCGAGAATTCGGTCAGGGTTTTCATAGTGCCAAAACGCTAAGTCAGTTCAGGCGCAAAGTCAAACCGACGAGATGCTGAGGCAGACTCCGGTACTGGTACTGGAGCAGGATGGAATCGGCGATCCGGATCCCGATCCCGGCGGTCATCCGGGAAAACAAGTACTGATCGGCAGAACCCACATACCGGAACCCATAAGCAGCGGTGAACTGGACACGATCCGTATGGAGGGAGAATCCGGGTTTCACCACCCCTTGCTTGAGTCGGGTCTCGTAGTCCGCATCGATCACGAGGTCGACCATGGAATCCACCATGAACTGGAGACCGGCCCCGACCAGGTGCAGGCCGTTTCCGACGTCCTTGGCCATCGCCGCAATGCGAGTCCGGGGGATGAAATCAAAGAAAAGGCCGAGATCGTAGGTCGAAGCTCCGCCCGAGACACTCCGTCCGGAAATGCCAAGGGTCGTCGATAGGGATTGAAGGGTTCCTGCGGCGCCCCAATGGAGGGCTCCGGTTCCTGACGCGTAAGCTCCGGAGTCAAACTGGGAATAGCCGATGCCTGCCCCAAGGGTCCCATTCCCGGCCAGAATCGCACCCGAGGCCTTAAGATTCGTAGTGGAATCATCGAGTGCTGCAACGCCCCCTTGTACCTTCAAGCGCTGGTTTTGAACCAGGCCGGCGGGGTTTTGCCCGAAAAGCGCGCCATGAAAGCTCGGTGCCGCAACCCCTTGCCCGTTTGCCACCTGAACCAAATCCTCACGCCCCCCGAATCCACGCCCGTGGGATTCCGGGACCATCAGGAACGCGAACACCACCACCGGCCAAAATGTCTTCATGAGACCTCCAAAGCTCAAGTGTATCTTCATTGAAAACAAGCTGAAATCGGTAAGATTCTGACGCTAATTGCCCTTGGTGAACGCGCCCCGTTTCCGCTATACTCGAAAGACACTATGAGCATGGTCTATTTCATTCCCTCGTCCCAACGGAAAATCGCGCTTTCGGCTGCCCAGTCCGATGATGAACCCGTACTGGTCATCGGCGGCACAGGCACCGGCAAGGGAGCGCTGGCCAAGTGGATTCACAAGAACTCCCCTCGCGCGGCCCAGATCTGCATCATGGCCACCCGCGATCGGACCATCGCCGAGCAGATTCGCGACTGCAACGGCGGCACCCTGATTGTCGATGACATCGCCAACTATCCGGTCTCGGAACAATTGGTGGTGCTGAATTTCCTGAAAACCCGCGCAGTCCCCCAATCCCAAAAAGGCGGGACCGTGCCGATGATCGCCAATGTGCGGATCATTGCCACCGCGGTTCCTCAGATCGATTCCCGCGCCCGCGCGGGGATGTTCAATGACGAGCTCCTGCTCCGACTTTCGAAGAACCGCATCGAGATGCCGAACCTGGCCGAGCGCGAAGACGAATTCGAGGACATTGCCATGGGCATCCTGCAGGAGATCACGCAGGAGCTCCACAAGGAGTTCATCAAAGGCTTCTCCGAGACCGCCTGGCGCAAGCTCCGCGACTACGATTGGCCGGGCAACCTCCGCGAACTCCGGAACGTGCTCCGGATGGCGGCGGTGTCTTGTGATTCCGAGCGGGTCGAGATGCGTGATCTGCCTGACTTCGGCCACGACAAGATCAACTTCCAAGCCACCCGCTCGGAGTTCGAGAAGATCTATCTCTCCGAACTTCTCAAGAGCTTCAATCACGACCTCGACAAGACCGCTCGCGCCGCCCGCATGGAGCGCGTGACCCTAATGGAGAAGCTGAAGCTCCACGGGCTGATTCACTAACTGCCCCCTTTCATTGCGCCCGAAGCATGGCGCAGGTGTGGTCGAGTGAGAAGAGCTGATCGAAGGTTCTATTGAACGAACCTGGGATAATGCAGGTTCTGATCCGATTCAACAATTGCTTTTGGATCAAGCACGTCCTTTAGACTTTCAAACATCCGACGCCACCCCAAAGGCCTTTCATCTTTTCTGTATCCGTACTTCTTACGTGGGATTTCGGCCCGTTTCGAGTGTTCGAAGGTTTCTAGATCGGCGAATTGAACTTGTGGAACACGGCTTTCCTGGAGCCTCAGGTATCAGACCCCATTCGCCTTTTCGAATGATGGGTCTGACTATCGGATGCTGGTTATCCTCGGCAAGAACAGCAGAGGCGGGCAATTAAATCAGGGTCCAATCAAGAGCACTGAGCCTCCAGAGGTCACCACAACGTCACTACCCCGAACAGCCACCCCTTGGGGAGCGCTCAAAGTGGAGGGCAAAGCCCCAGGTGCAATACCTCTGTTCCCCGGAGCCCCGGCAAGAGTACTGACCACTCCTGCCTGGGTGATCTTGCGGATGGTGTGATTGCCCGTATCAGCCACATACACATTGCCCGAAGCATCCACTGCGACGCCTTGTGGATTGTTAAACCTCGCATTGGCGCCAGTCCCGTCACTCGAGCCTAGGGACCCCGCTGTCCCAGCCAGAGTACTGACCACACCTGCCGAAGTGATTTTACGGATGGTGTGATTGCTAGAATCAGCCACATACACATTGCCTGAGCTATCCACCGCGACGCCGAATGGATTGTTAAACCTAGCAGAGGCGCCAGTCCCGTCATTCGATCCCAAGGTCCCAGCTGTCCCAGCCAAAGCGCTGACCACTCCTGCGGGGGTAATTTTTCGGATGGTGTGATTGCCCCTATCAGCCACATACACATTGCCTGAGCCATCCACAGCGACACCTTTTGGAGTGTTGAACCTCGCAGTGGCACCAGTCCCGTCACTCGAGCCTAGGGATCCAGCAGTCCCAGCCAAGGTAGTGACCACCCCTGCGGAAGTGATTTTACGGATGGTGTGATTGCTAGAATCAGACACATAAACATTGCCCGAGCCATCCACCGCGACGCCGGATGGACCGTAAAACCTCGCAGTGGCGCCAGTTCCGTCAATTGATCCCAAGGCCCCCGCTGTCCCAGCCAAAGTACCGACCACTCCTGCGGGGGTAATTTTGCGGATGGTGTAATTCACCCAATCAGCCACATACACATTACCTGAGTCATCCACCGCGACACCTTGTGGATTGTCCAACCTAGCAGCGGCGCCAGTCCCATCATTCGAGCCTAGGGACGCTGCTGTCCCAGCCCAGGTACTGACCACACCTGCCGAAGTGATTTTACGAATGGTGTGATTGCTCCTATCAGCCACATACACATTGCCTGAGCCATCCACCCCAATGCCATCAGGAAAATAGAACCTCGCAGCGGAGCCAGTCCCGTCACTCGAGCTAGGGGTCCCCGCTGTCCCAGCCAGAGTACTGACCACACCTGCCGAGGTGATCTTGCGGATGGTGTAACTCTGTGTGTCAGCCACATACACATTGCCCAAGGAATCCACCCCGACGCCTTCTGGATTTTTAAATCTCGCAGCGGAGCCAGTCCCGTCACTCGAGCCTAGGGACCCTGCTGTCCCAGCCAAGGTAGTGACCACACCTGCGGGGGTAATTTTTCGGATGGTGTGATTCAACCTATCAGCCACATACACATTTCCTGAGCCATCCACAGCGACACCTTGTGGATTGTTAAACCTCGCATTGGCGCCAGTCCCGTCACTCGAGCTAGGGGTCCCCGCTGTCCCAGCCAGAGTACTGACCACACCTGCCGAAGTGATTTTACGGATGGTGTGATTGCTAGAATCAGACACATACAAATTGCCTGAGCTATCCACCGCGACGCCGGATGGATTGTTAAACCTAGCAGAGGCGCCAGTCCCGTCATTCGATCCCAAGGTCCCAGCTGTCCCAGCCAATGTACTGACCACACCTGCCGAGGTGATCATGCGGATGGTGTGATTGCCCCTATCAGCCACATACACATTGCCCGAAGCATCCACTGCGACGCCTTCTGGATTATTAAACCTAGCAGAGGCGCCAGTCCCGTCACTCGAGCCTAGGGATCCAGCAGTCCCAGCCAAGGTAGTGACCACCCCTGCCGAAGTGATTTTACGGATGGTGTGATTGCTAGAATCAGACACATAAACATTGCCCGATCCATCCACCGCGACGCCGGATGGATCGTTAAACCTCGCAGATGTGCCCGTTCCATCGAGATTTCCAGCTCCACCGATGGAACCTGCAATGAGAGAAAGGGAATTTAGTGTAGGTGTGGGTGCAGGTGTGGGTGTAGGTGCAGGTGTAGGTGCAGGCGTCACCGCAGGCAGATCGTCAAGCACCCCGGTATAAACTAAATTGTTTAGCCGGATGGTCTGCCGATAGTGGGTGGTATTCGAGGAAATCACCTTGTTCACCACGACATTTAACTCCACTAATGGAGATCCACCCACATGACTCGGAAAGGTCAGGGAAGTCGGATTGCCCGCAGTGATCGTCACCCCACAAAAAGGATTGGAGATCTGGGCACACTCAGTCCCGTTCGCAAATCTCGTACGGACCTGCTCGAGCGTGAGTGTCGCCCCGGCTTCCGCGACGGGCAGTGCCCAATTACCGTTCAGAGTAGGCGTGGCAACGGGAAGGATCGTGCTTCCATCAAAAGTGAGGGTAGATGCCGAAGTTTGAATCCCTTCGATACCACTCTCACCCCGGGCATTGAGAGAAAAGCTCAATCCGGCAGCTGGTGTCAGGATCGCCGTCTGAGCACCAAAATTCCCACCCGACACTGATTTCAGATTCAATACGTAATGGGCGAAGCCGGTCTGCTGATAAGTCCTCACGTAAACATCACAAACAGCAGCTGGGCTGATAAACAACGGAGAGCCCGGAGAGCCGGGCCCTTTCAGAGGACAGGGAGTTCCCGTTGCCGAAGGGGGAGGTGGTACCAATTCGAGTGCGGGCTCCAAGGAGGAACCGGCGTAATATCCCAAAATATCCGAGCCCAAGTCGATCGCTTGCAGCTCCACAGAACGACTTGCCCCGATTTGCGCCTTGAAGGTGTTCGCGTAGGTCATGCCATCCAACATCAAGGGGGTACCCGTAATGGAAGTCGCCACATTCAAGGGTGCAGTTTCAGATCGAACCGTCACCGGGAAAGTCCAGGAAATCGAAGGGAGGGTTCCCCCGGTATAGGGAATAGTCCCCGTCACAACCTGCGAAAGCGGCAACACGGCCGGGGGTGTGAAGGTGAATGCGCGCGAAAACCAGACTTGCATCGGGGCTGGAGCCGGTCCCCCCACCGAAATAACCGGAGGAGGAGAACCTTCTGCTGTCACGGTCCCACTCGGTATGCTCAAGACGGGTGATGAAGTGTAATAAGAAGAAAAACCGCTTTGCAGCCGTGTCAATCTCCCTCTCAATCTAAAAACGTAAGTTCCGCTCCAAAGAACCTGACTTCTGAAGGGCTCATAATCACTGATCTGGACCTCACCGTTCGAGATGGGAGGCGGTCCGGGATTCGAGCACTGATTCGGTAACGGAAGTGGCGAGGCTTTCTCGACCAAGGTCACGCTCTGGTCTCCATTCAGGAACGGAATCTCCACCTCAGCCAGAATGAACAGATTTGGATTGACCGAGTAAGAGGGATTCCGCATCTTGAACCGGAACGGATTCTCTCCGAACTGCGGAAAAGCGCTCCCGCTTGGAATGTTCAAATCTACCCGAACGATCCGAATCTTCCGATTGGCACCCACCGGAACGAGCAGCTCGATCTCGGTCCTCTCCGGCTCACCCGGTGCCGGAAACGCCGCAACCAGAGCACTACTTAGGGGACTAGCCCGGATGCATTTCGAAGGCTCGATGATTTCTCTGGGAATTCCCTCGCCTTCCACATCTACCACGTAATACGAACTGGCTGTGGGAAGAGTCATGCCATTACCCGTCAGGGTCCCGAGCCTGGAAGGTCCTCCTGAATGCGCACGTGTATTGAGCTGGATGCGAGCATACCCTGACTGAGCCGATCGTTGTTCGAGCGAGCAGGCACTCAAGGCAATCACTAAAGAAAGGACCGATAGTCGTGAAAATTGACGCAATGACATTTCATTTACCCACTTTTACATTCAGCTCAGCCACAGCATCATCTTCGGCAACAGCCACATAAGCGCCTCCGAAGCTCACCTCTTGTTTGTAGAACTTTACAGTGCTGGGAGGGGTTGCGGCATGGGTGACCCTGACCACTACTCGGGCAAATACAGGCCTTGATCCAGAAGCGTGAGAGGGTAGTACCAGTCCCTGAGCTCCAGAGGGATTGACCTTCAATCCGCAAAAATCACTGACGGACGATGAACAACTGACCCCATTTTGGTATCGAACAAACACCCGCTCAAACTCGACTTGACCTGAAGTGGGTATGACATAACCCGTACCTGTAACAGTGATCAGCGTCCCAGAGGGATAGCTTTGAACACCACTCGAGTTGATCAGAATCTCATTGAAATTATAAACCGTTGGAATTGACCAAGTTCCGTTGTAGACGATCGCTGCATTTGGCTCACTAGCATCCACTACTCGAGCGGTTTGCTGCCCATACATCCCATTAGATTTCGAAGAAACCTTAATCACATAACGAGCTAGAGCGGAACCGGGGGATGAGGCATTGATCAAGTGTCGATAAACGCGCACATAGTACTGGCAACTTTGGCCTGGGTTGAGCACGAGATGACTCACGGGTTGACTACCTGCCTTAAGTGGACAGGGCGTTCCGGGTGCTGACGGCGGGGCATTGGAAAGCTCAACCTCCGGTCCGCCTCCCGACCCTGTGAAATAAGCCATGACATCATCAGGCGAGGCGGGCATAAGTTCCATTGGGTTCGATGCGACTAAGTTCACGCTGAAAGTATTGGAGTAAGTGGTAGACGCCCCACCTCCCGAACTGACAGTGAGTGGAACATTGAATGCAAGGCTATATACGATTGCTGGAGCCACTTCCGTTCGCACTAAAAAAGGGAAGCTCCAAGAAATCGGACTCTGGGTATACCCGCTTCCTGAGTAGCTCAAACTGACCGAAGCGTTGCTTGATGCCCCTACAGCCAATGGGGTTACCTGAAAGACTTGACTGAAGTCCTGAACAAAAGTGTTGGGTGGCGGCCCCAGTAGGAGTGTGTAGGAACCCGGTTGTTGGGGTGTGACCGCGCCCGTACCAGGAAACGAGGCGGTAGGTGGAGTAACCGAAAGAGAATCAGTCATCAAAGCCTTTCGGATCCGTCCATTCACTTTTAATTCAAAGGGAGAATTCCAGAACACCATCGAGGAGTTAGGGAAATAATTACTGAGAACCACCTCTCCGTTCGAAATCGGTGGCGGCCCACCCCCCGGACATTGATTACCCAGTGGTTGCGCGATCGGCCGCTCAACCACAGTCACACTCTGATCTCCATTCAAAACTGGTATTTCGGCCTCAGCCAAAAGGTGTTTTTCTCCAAAGTAGTCATGCTGTGGATTGCGCATCTTGAATGCGAAGGGACTTTCACCAAACCGCGGGGGCTCGGTACCGGGAGCGAGGTTGATCTCCACCCGGTAAATCCTTACTTTCCGATTGATCCCGATCGGCACCAACAGTTCGACCTCGGTCCGCTCCGGCTCTCCAGCTTGTCGGAAAGCAGAAACCATCACACTACTGACCGGACTGACCCTGAAACAGTTCTGAGGTTCGACGAGGGAGCGGGGAATACCCTCTCCCTCGACGTCGAGAACATAATAAGAGCTGGTGTTGGGCGCCGCCGTTCCTGGGATGGTTGCGAGCCGCGCGGGTCCCCCAAAATGTGAGCGGGTGTTAAGCTGGATGCGAGCATACCCTGACTCAGCCGATCGTTGTTCGAGTGAGCAAGCGGACAGGGAGACTGCAGTCAGCAGCCCCAAACCGAGAATCCGCATGATCACCCAGGTCCCCATTCACCCCTCACCCTGAACTCATCGATTAAAGATCACTCTCAGCTTGGCCATCGGCCGATTGAACCCCGGAAGAAAATTGCCGCTGAATCCGGGCTGGGCCTGGAAGGACCCGGGAATTCCAAGCTCGCCGGCCTTCGGGACCTCGATGTTGACCGGCTGCTTTGCCATCATGTCTTGAATCGCAGCCAGCGTCTCGCCCCCCACTCCCGTGCCCTGGCCCCCTTGCACCTGGGGTAATCCAGTGCCACCCTGCTCAGCTTGAGGTTCAACGATGATTGCCCTCGCGAATGTGGTGTCCTTCAGTTTCACCTCGGCCTCGACCGTTTTGATTTCTTCCGGACTCACTTTTTCGACTCTCGGAGGCTCACGCGTTTCAGGAGGACTCGAAGAGGCCTGACCTTTATCTTGAGGAACGGTTTCGACCACAGCAGTGATCTTTTCACCCGGATTCACTTCGATTGGCTTGGCTGCCTCGCGTTCTGTCGGAGCGGCACCGGGAGCCACTTGCTTCGTGACCTCGACCTTACCCTCGGTCACCACGACTTGGGTCTGGATCGGCTGGGATTTGGGGGCTTCCGGATCGGGCTTTCCCCCCTCAGCACCGAGGATGTCACTCATCACGTAAAACTCGGTTCCGCGAACACCCATGGTGGCAGCGCGGGTACGGAGAATGAACTTGCCGCGAGGACCGAGTTTTTGATTCACGGAAGCACGGACCTTCCCGTACTCCAAGCCCATCTCGATGCGTCGGTTTTTCGAATCCGCTGCTGGATCGTATTGGGCAACCTTGAACAGGGAGCTCGGTCCTACGTCCATGACTGAATCGTCCTGGAACAGGATTTTGACGCTTCCGTCACTCGAGGTGTTGATCAAATCCTTGCGATAAATGGAGTCTCCCGACTTCAGGTAACGCATCCTGGACAAGACGGAACCAGCCCCGTCCACCCGGGCCACTACCTTGCCCTGCGCACTCACCACACGCCCCACGGGAGCATCGGATGCGATTGCCGGACTGGCCAAAACCAACCCGAAAAGAGCCACAACGGACTGAATGCCCCTTTTCATTTACCCCACCCCTCCCTTACTCTTAATCTTATTCGGCAGGCTTCAAGCCCAACAAGAGTGTCACTTCGGACCCATATGAGGATCATCTCCACTTTTTTGATTTTGTGTTTGTACGTAGTCGCTCCTGCTCGAGCTGATATCCTCAAGCAGCAGGAACCGAAGTACAGCTTGGCTGTCATCGCATTCAACGAAAAGAAATATCGAGAGAGCCTCAAACTTCTGAACGAGCTGCTCCGCGACACTCCCCAAACGATTGAATTTCTTGAACTGAAGGCTCTGGCCCTCAAAACAGCTAAAAATGACACCGAAAGTGCACAAACATACGACGCTCTGATTCAAGCCAAAGTCCAATCAGGGGCACCCGAAAAAGAGCTCGCGCCTTATCAATTCGAGCTCGGAGTCATTCGATTCAGAACCGGACAGAAAGAAATAGCCGTGCCTCTTTTCGAGGCATCCATCCGCGCGGGGTTCAACACCGCTCCAGCCTCTTTTTTTCTTGGCATGATTCACTT
>CANHQK010000020.1 GCA_947462765.1 Bdellovibrionales bacterium | reverse complement strand
GGTCCAATCCGAGGCTTCCAGGAGAGTGGAGCGTGCTGAGGAGGTCGCCTCGGGACGCGAGAGCCGTATCCATGAAGCTGCAGAGACCAGGACCGAGGAATCCTTGGCCGCACAAAGACGCTCTCACATGACGGAAATGAAAGACCTTTATGATGAGCTCGCGATTTACCGGAATGAAGGCAGGGATGTTGAAACGGAGAAGGCTAAAGCACGTCAGGAAACCATTGATGCTTACGAAGCCGATCATCTGAAAGAACGGGACCGGATCGTCTCTTCCTATGAAAAAACCGTCGCCCGGATGGGTGAGCGTACCGAGGAAGCCGAGAACCTGTATGAAAGGGTGCTTGCGGACCGGTTGATCGAAGCCAACGCGAAGACCCGTGAAATGGCCAATCGCCAGAAGAAAGAGTTCGCAGGTTTGCTGCGAGACCAAAAAGCCGACCAGTCCCGAATGGAGAATCAATACCAGAACGCTTTGAAAGACGCCGCACTTCGGAATTCTTCAAGTGAGCGGAACCTGGTCCGGGTGAATCAGGAGCAGACCGAGCAAGCCATGTCCCAGAAGGACAAGGCCTACGGGGATTATCTGGAGCGGAAGAACAATCATTTTGCTGTCGAGCTGGGAGCCAGAGAAGAACTGATTCGTGAGCTTCAGACGACAAATGACCCGAGGAGGGCTTCTCCCCATGTGGTGAAGAAGATTCAGGATGGCGAGCAGAAACGCTACCTCGAACAACTTGCGGCCACCCAGGAACAGAGTGAAAATCAGCTCAATGCGATGAGATCCCGGGACCAGGCCGAACGATCCGAAATGAGAACGGGTTTCGAGCGTCAAGTCCGCAATCTCAGTCGCGACCTTCGTCAGGACTCCGACTTGAAAGAGCGTGCTTTTGTGGAGACCTTCCAAGACGCCCAGTACGGTCATGAGAGGGATATGCTGGACCTCAAGGAAGGGCAGAGAAGTCGTATTGAGAAGATGCATGTAAACCATTCCGATGAGTTGGTCCGTGAACAACAACGGAGCCGGGATTCACTCGAAGAACAGCGGGATACCCTGAAGTACGAGCGGGACCGGGTGGTGGACAATCTGTCTCACGATCAAAGAATGAAGGATCGTGAATGGTCCATGCGGATGCATGACCTTCGGCGTGGATTCGAGGAGAAAATCGTCCAGGCCAAAGAAGAGCATGAGAAGGCCCTCTCCCAATTGAAATACGATCATGACAAGAAGCTCCGAGAGCAGGAACGGACCTCCAGGAGGCAAGCTGACGAGAAAGACCGGGGTTACGAACACCGGATCAAGGAAATGGAGTTGGCTTTCCGTGAGCGGGAGCGTTTTTTGACCGAGCATTATGAGCAAGAGCTTGGTAAGATGAAACGCACGAATGCACATCTCATCGCGAAGAAAAGTTAAGATCGTCGGCACGCTCGGTCCTTCGAGCAATACTCCTGAAAAAATCGAAAAGCTGATCCGGGCGGGGCTCGACACGGCCCGTCTAAATTTCAGCCACGGTACGCACGAGGTCCATCGCGAGCTTTTCGCCTCGGTCCGCGCGGCGGCTAAAAACGCAGGCAAGCATGTGGGGATCTTGCAGGATCTTCAGGGACCTAAACTTCGGGTCGGGAAGATTCCCGCACCTGGAATCGAATTGAAGGCCGGGGACGAAGTGCTCTTGTTTCCGGAAGGAACGGATCCTAAATCCTCCCTGACCGGGCGGATTGCCATTCCGATCTCGGCCGAGATCGCAGGTCCCTTGTCGAAAGATGTGAGAAAGGGCTCACGGATCCTTTTCGATGACGGAAAGATTTCAAGCGAAGTCAAAGAAGTTCATGCTCCTGAAATGGTGGTGACCGTTTCGGTGGGCGGGAAACTCACTTCGAACAAAGGAATGAACCTTCCTGGGACACCTTTGTCTCTTCCTTGTGCTACAGACAAGGACCTCCGGGATCTGAAGCTCGGGCTGGAGCTCGGGGTGGATGCGGTTGCCTTGTCATTCGTCCGCACTCCGCAAGACATCACTTTTGTGAAGGAGCAGATCCGGAAGACCAGTAATCATCATCCATTGCTGGTGGCAAAAATTGAACGTGAAGAAGCGGTCTATTCTCCTGAGGGGATTCTCGAGGTCACAGACGGAATCCTGATCGCCCGGGGCGATATGGCCGTCGAGCTCGGTGCGGAGAAGGTCCCCATCATCCAGAAGATGCTGATCCGGATGTCGAATGAGCTCGGAGTTCCGGTGATCACGGCCACCCAGATGCTCGAGAGCATGATTTCCAGTCCGACTCCGACACGAGCCGAGGCCTCCGATGTCGCCAATGCGGTGTTCGACGGAACGGATGCGGTCATGCTTTCGGCTGAGTCCGCTTCGGGACAGTATCCCGTTGAGGCGGTCGAAACCATGGCAAGGATCGTTTGTGAGGCGGAAGGGGAGACCCGTTATTCCGTACATCAGAATCTGATTCCTGTTTCCGGTTCAATCGTGGATTCAATCGAGTTCAGTGCATCCCGGATCGCCAGCCATGTCGGGGCTCGTGCGATCGCTTGCCTGACTCATTCCGGTACCGCCGCCCGGACATTGGCCAAATACCGTCCGGAAATCCCGATCGTGGCTATCATGGACAACGATGCCTCGCTCCGTAAACTGGCGTTCGTGTGGGGCGTGGAAGGTGTTCTGATTCCAGAGTTGGTGGCCACGGATGATCTGTTCGGTATGGTCGGAAGGACCCTGGTTGAGAACCATAGAGCCGAGGAAGATGACTTGATCGTGGTCACTGCCGGAACCCCGAGTCTCGGGCGTGGCACGACCAATACCATCAAGGTCCATCAGATCAAGAACCGCACCCCTGTGCGGGGTCGGAATTGAAGTCCGCCGGATGAAATCGACCGTACTCAATGAAGTCTTTGCGGCTTTCTGTGAAAGCAGAACCCATTTCGACTCGATGGTTTCGAAACTCGATCCATCCAAGAAGTCGAAAGTGGCTACATTGCTCGGGGCCTTTCTCAGGAGACCTCTGACGATCGCCGGGGCATTCAAGATCCAGCTCGAGGGGACCCCGGAGGAGTTCTGGGAGCTCAGCTTCATCCGGCTCAAAAAGCACGCCGGTATCCACGCTACCCTGCGCGATCTTTGGGAGCGCTGGGAAGAAATCCCGAGTGAGGGGAGTGTGGAGGATTTCCCTCCCGCACTGGTTTCCGAATGGGTCCGGGATTGGGGAGAGGACCATGCAAGAAAAATGGCGAGACTCCTCAGCCAGGATCCCCTGACCGTAATCCGCTTTCATCGACGGGCTTTCGGGCAAGATGGACGTTTGCTGCCCGAGCTCGAAGCCTGGCTCGCTTCCCCCGGTCTTCCCAAGTCGAGGGCGGGGTTTCATTCAGCCCGTGCCCGGATCTTCCGTGGGTTCGCTTCGGTTCAGAAGAACGACTGGTTCAAGAACGGGTATTTCGAGATCCAGGATGAGGGCTCCCAGATCATGAGTCTGTATGCGCTAATTCCGGAAGCCATCCGTCCGCATCTCGGCGATCGGCCCCGTGTGGAGCGGGGGTCCACACCCTCTATTCCGAAGGACATTCAAGCTCCTCCCCTGGAGGTGGTCGATGCTTGTGCCGGTGCCGGTGGTAAGACCCTTGCGCTTTCGGATTTGATGGGAGGAAAGGGAAGGATCTTCGCTTACGACGTGTTCGAGACGAAAATCCGGAATCTCAAACAACGGGTGGATCGTGCCGGCGAGCGCAATGTCCAAGCCAGACTTTTACCCCGTACCGGGGACTCCGGATTGGCTCCCTTCGAGAGCAAAGCCGACGTTGTCTTGATCGACGCTCCTTGCACTGGGGCGGGAGTATTGAGAAGGAATCCGGACACCAAGTGGAACCGTAAACCACTCGAGCAAGCCAAGAGCCAGGGCAGTCTTCCGATTGCTGCACTTCAGGAATCGGTCCTGGAGCAGTATTCGCGATTGGTGAAGCCCGGAGGAAAGCTGGTATACGGCGTCTGCACCCAGAATCGGGCGGAGTCGACCGGAAGGATCGAGCGCTTCCTTGAGACCCATCCTCGCTTCAGTCTCGATTCATCCGGTTTCATCGGTCCGTTCGACACGGATGGTTTTTATATGGCCTCACTCAGGGCCGGAGAGTGAAACTCCGAAAGTCGCCCTTGTACTCCTCAGTCACAATCCGCCACTGATAGACCCCCGGTCTCTGGATCATCGCTCCGGCCCGGTGTGAACCGTCCGCGCTTCCTTCGAATGGGATTTCCAGAATCCGTTTTCCGTCCTTCAAAATTTCGAGTTTTCCGGCATTTTCTTTCGGAAAAACCTCGAACCTGAACATCACCCGGAATGAGTCACGGTCCGCGAGGCTCTTTCGGAGTATAGTCTGGTGTCTCGGTTCAAGCAGGAATGCCTGCACGGGATCCCCTTGAATCTGGCTGATCTTGGGCGGTGGGGTCGGAGAAGGCGAGGGGGGAGGGGCTTCCGAGTCCTGGACTCCCCCGACCATCCAGTCCTTGAAGCTCGGTTCGGGAAGCGTGATCTTTTGCGGTTTTTTCGAGTCGTCGATGGCCTGTTCGATCGAACTGCCTTTTATATATTCTCCTGCAAAAGGATCTGCTCGAATCACCGATTCGGGGATGAGCGGAATCATGACTGAAAGGGCGATGAGTGCCAATGCAATGAGGATAAAGGTCCATTCCGATCGATCCAGACGAGTCATATCGCGCACCTCATCAGTGCGAAAGTGATATCGTCGGCAGGAGGAGCGCCGCCGGTTGCTTCGAACAGCATGAATTCGATCGCGGTCTTGGAGCGATCCAGGGATTCTCCCCGAGCGAGCACTTCTCCGACTCTATTGCGGAAGGCCGCTCGGTGTTCGGCGGTGAGATCTTCACCCCGAGGAGTGAGCATGCCGTCAGTATACAGCATCAAGGTGTCTCCCATGCCAAGACGGATCGAGTGTTCGTCAATCTCTGGTAACGATGGACCTTCTCCGAGGCGTGTGCCGCGGCTGTGAAGGATCGTACTTCCGTCGGTACCGGATTTACGGAAAAGCCAGGCAGGTGGATGCCCGGCTCCGGCATAATGGAGCATGCTCGTCGAGGGCTCGAATATCGCAACGAAAAGGGTCATCTGCAATTCACCGGCTCCAATGTCCCACACCGCGAGATTCGCGGTTTCCAGAATCTGCTTGAGGGTGGGGGGATCCGAGCTGTGGATTCCGTCTTGCTTGATCAGGGTGGCTAGCGCCCCCCGCACTCCGGCAGTGATGAGCGCACTCGGCAGGCCGTGGCCGGTCACGTCCCCGACATAGAGATGAATATGCCCTCCGGACTCGAAACAACCCCAGAAATCACCCCCAGTCTCTGTTGCAGACTGATAGTGACTCTGTACCTCACACGGGCCCAGTCGCAATTCCGGAGGCGGGAGTAATCGCGACTGGATCTCTGCCGCGATGTTCACCTCTTCCTCCATCCTGCTCGAGCGAGCCTCTCCCGCCAGGAGCATCCGGATCCGTTCCAGTAATGTTCCGGCGATCCGGGACAGGATCCCCGTTTCGTCGTTTCCTGTCCGGGGAAGGATGACATCGAGGTTTCCGTTTTCCGCCTGCTCAAGTGCCGCTACAAGCTCACGCAGGGGGCGGAGCAGTGAACGGAATAAGAAGAGTGTGAGCAATAAGGAGCATCCGAGGAGAACCAGTCCCGCTCGGAGATGAAGGAGTAATCCTCGCTTGAATTCCTCAACGAACCACGCCCCCGGGATCGACCCGAGCACCAGGGTACGATCAGGGAGGGCTATAAAATGACCGATGGAATCCAGTCTCTGGTCCGGAGCCGGAAACCGCACTGATCCCCGCGGTGCACGGGCACTGAGCGCCCTCTCGAGGAACGGATGAGGATGGATCAGTCGTTTTCCGACTCGTTTCGGATCGACCGTGTCTGCGAGTACTTTCAATTCGGCCGAGAGTACCTGGAACTGGATCTCAGCCGGGGGTGTCCAAGGAATACCCGTGCGATTCCAGTGTTCTCCGTAACGTTCGACCTGAAGGGCGAGGTCCCTTTCCTCGAATTCCATTCTATCCGCAGCACGATTCCAACTCAATGCGGCTACCGCAATCGAGAGGGTCAGTACTTGAAGAATGAAAGTCACTGAAAGGAGCCGGGCTCCAATCGAAACCGACACGGCTCAGGAAGCCTTTTTTTGCGGACGGAAGACCGCAGCATCAATGTGGTGGCGTCGAAGGAGTCGGAGGAAATTGCTTCGATCCACCGCAGCTTCTTTGGCCGCAGCCGTGACATTTCCGTGGTGACGCTCGAGGACCGAGGTGAGGTACTCTTTTTCGAAGGCTTCCGACCACTTCTTTTTGAGCACAGTGTAGCTACTGGTCAGGCTGTCACTATCGCCCCAAATGTCCTGACCGTCCGGAGTGGCGGTGACTGCAGGTGGGGTGCTGACTTTGGCTGTGGCAAGGATCTCCTCGTTTCGCATCTCGAGCTTGTACTCGTTCACAGTCCGGGTCACCGCATGGGTCATTTCTTCGATGTCGAACGGTTTCTCGAGGTAATCAGAAGCTCCGATCCTGAGCGCCCGGATGGCAGTAGACTTTTCTCCGTGGCCCGTCATCACGATGATTTTCAGGTGTTTATGAGACTCTTTCACCTCGGCAGTGAGGGTGAGGCCGTCTTTTCCGGGCATCCGGATGTCTGTGACGATCACTCCGAGGTCCGGGGTGGAGTCGACCATCTTCTGTGCCTCTTCCGCAGATGAGGCGGTGACCACGCGGAATCCGTCCCGTTCGAAGCGGGCCTTCAAAAGCTTGCGGATGGTCTCTTCATCATCGACGATCAGTACAACGGGCTCGGTGTTCATGCGGTCTCTCCTTCTGGTTTTGAACGATCAATTGGAAATACAATGGTGAATTCGGTTCCGGCCCCGGGCCGGCTCTCTACGGTGATCCGTGCTCCGGCACGTGAGAGGATGCCGTGGGTGATACTGAGGCCGAGACCGGTTCCCTTGCCCACGGGTTTGGTTGTGAAAAACGGATCAAAGATCCGATCCCGTACCTCTGAGGGCATTCCGCACCCGTTATCGGAGACGCGGACCAGGATTCCTTCATCAGTGGTTCTGGCTTCGATGGCAATCTTCGGTACTGACACTCCCGAGGATTCGAGCGCGTCTTTTGCATTGCTGAGTAGATTCACAAAAACCTGCTCGAGTTGGATCGGATTCGCGTGCGTGAGGGGTAGCTCAGGCTCGATAGAGAGCTCGAGCTCGACCCCTGCTTGCAGGAGTGTGTGCCGCAGGAGTCTGGTTGATTCCTCGATCGCATGAGCGACTGATGTCGCATGCAGCTCCTGCCCGGAATCCCTCGCAAATGTCCTGAGTGACTTGATGATCTCCGCCATTTTTTTCGAGGCCGAGACAATGTCCTCTACGTACTCGGTCCCGACAGGAGAGAGTTTTTCGATATACCTGAGCTCCTGGCTGAAACCCATGATCGCTTGCAGAGGCTGGTTAAGCTCGTGTGCAACACCGGATGCCAGCTCTCCGAGGGAGGCGAGCTTAGCCGACTGAATGAGAGCTTGTTGCAGGGAGTGGAGTTGGTCATAGGACTTTTGGAGTTCGAGGTGCTGTTTCACCAACTGGTCCTGGAGCTCGACCCTCTGACCATTGTCCTCGAACATCACCAGACAGATCCCGTCAGAGGATTTTCCATAGGCCGATACCCGCAGGTCCACTGTGATCCGCTCTCCCCGTTCATTTTCAATGAAACGACCTTCGTGTCGTCCGGGGGTCTCGAATGCGGAGGGGTGAACCGGTCGTTCTTGGGCCAGACCGAGCGGGCGCGCAGCCAGTATGCGGGAAGTGGCGCCGGCACCGAATGTCCTGATGAACTCCGGATTCGTGACCACGGCGCTGTCCGACTTCCGGTAGAGTAATAGTGGAAGTGGCAAGGCTTCGAGGCCTTCCGGCAACAGTAAGGGTTCTGCGATGCGTTTCAGTCGCTTAATGGCCACCGAGAATCGCCTCCGCTTTTTCGAATTCTTTCCGGAACTGCTGTTCGATATTGCCAGCTAAAGCCGGACTGATGCCGAGGAGGCGACCGAGCTCAAGCGAGCGGGACTCAGTCTCAGGATCGTGGCTTCCCGAGGCGCCAATCCCCTGAAGTTGAACCCAGAGATTCGCCCATGCAACGATCTGCCCGGAACGTGTCTCAGGGATGGAGTGATGCGAGCGGATGGCCTCTTCAACCAGTTCCGGGAGCTTCCAGTGGCGCGAGAGTCCGACCCCGAGTGCAATGTGATCCTCCAAGCCGAGATCCCGCTCAGCTTGGAGAAAGGACACCCGGTGTTCGAGCGCGTATCGAGCGATCCGGGACAGTTGCTCCGGAGCCAGCTCGAGGAGAATCAGTTTACCGACATCATGCAAAAGGCCACCGATGAACGCATCGGAGGGTTGAGGCTGGTTGAGACCCCGTGCGGCCAATTCAGCCACCTGGCCGACGGCTAAAGAATGGATCCAGAAGGGGAGCAGAGGAAAGTCCCTGAGTCCTGAGTTCTTGAATGAGCCGAATACCGATGAGGTCAGAACCACTTGTGCAATGGTGGTGAAACCCAAGAATTGCAAAGCCTTCCTGACATCCTTGACCCCCCCTGGCACGGAGTAATAGGAGGAATTTGCCAATTTCAGGATCCGGGCGGTGAGTCCGGCGTCTGACTCGATCAGACGCGAAATCTCATCGAGCGTGGAGCCTGAGGACTGGATCCGTTCGGTCACCCGCATCGCTACTTGCGGGAGTACCGGTAGCGATTGGATTTTCTGGACCCAGGAGTGTGTACTCATCTTCCTAGGTATCGGCTGACACAGGAAGGAACTTGAATCCCGGCCGATGGGGGTTTTGTGCGTCATGGGTTTGACTGGATTGACCGTAAAGGCGGCATCCTTGAGACTTTGAGAATGATAGGCAGCTCCCGGCCCCCGATGCTCCCGCTTTTGGCGCTGATCGCGGTGCAATTCATTTATGGATTCAATTACGCGGCCGCCAAAGTGATCCTGGGCACCTATCCTCCTGTTCTTTGGGGTGCGATCCGCCTGCTGATCGCATCGATCCTCATGTTGACCATCGCCCGTTTGGCGGTGCCCAGGGAACAGAGGAGGATGGATCGAGACTTTCTCCTCCGGGCATTCTTTTTCGGATTGATCGGTCTGGCACTCAATCAGGCGTTTTTCCTGCTCGGATTGAAGTACAGCACCACCACCAATTCAGCGATTTTGAATTCGATGATTCCGCTGTTCACTCTTGCATTCGCCATCCTTGCGGGCAGTGAGAAATTCAGCAAACTCCGGGGAGCGAGTTTTCTACTCGCTGTCGGGGGGGCAGTGGTGATCCGCGATTTTTCTGATTTCAGGATCTCGAGTGACACCTTCAAGGGGGATGTCTTCACCTTGTTGAATTGTGCCTGCCTCGCTCTTTTCTTGACTTTGAGTCAGGGCTTTTTCAAAAAAAATTCGCCTCTTTGGTCCACGGCCTGGATGTTCTTTTTCGGTTCCGTGGTCCTATTCTCGATGAGTGTCGGCGACTGGCATCTCATCGGGTCTTTGTCCTGGGATCTCCGGTTTCTCGGAGCCGCCGCCTACAATATTATTTTTGCGACGATGATCGCCTACTACCTCAATTCCTGGACTCTGACCCAAGTGGGACCCTCTGTGGTGGCTGTATTCATTTATCTGCAACCCGTGATCGCCGTGGTCAATGGTTGGTACTCCCTCGGGGAACCGATCGGGGTCCGGACGCTCCTGGCGATGGGGCTCATCTTCCTCGGTGTCGGGGTGGGCGCACTGAGGAAAAAAGCATGAATCCGAGGTTTGCAGGATTCTGGATCCGGGCACTGGCCCATCTCATCGATTTTATCATCTGGAATCTTATCGAGCTCACGATCGAGTACGGAATCACGTTGCCGCTTCATTTGAGTGCGGTCTGGCAACAGGTCATTTCCGTGTTGGCGACTCTGGTGATTCCTTATTTGTATTATGTGGAATGGCCACTTTGGAAGGGGGCCACGATCGGGAAGGGGATTCTTGGTATCCGGGTAGTGGACAGCGAGACGGGGAATCCCATGACCCGTAAACAGGCGATCGGCCGTCTGTATGCCTATCTCGTATCCTACGCCATTCTCGGTTGCGGATTCCTGATGGTGGCTTTCCATCCCCAGAAAAGGGGACTGCACGAATGGATTTCCGGAACCCATAGCATCCGCACCAGGCGGAGTCCGATCACTTCAGCTTCAGATCCCACAGTTCCCGGGAAAACAGACGAAGCTCATTGAGCTGTTTCCAGACCTCCGAGCGGTATCCCTCCGGGGTATCGAAACACTCCTGCTCCAGGCTCCACAGGTCCTGGTGCAACTCATTCACAGCCCTCTCGGGCCCTTGGGTCCGGGCGATCTCGAGATACTTCTCTTTCTTGAAGGCGGTGGTGTCCATAGATGTTTTTCAGAATATCGGCTCGTGCTAGGATTGTAAACAAGTGAGCGCCCGACGGGTCATCCTCATGATGTTGTGGCTGTCCGTGACTTCTGAAGCCGTCCCCATTTATCTTCCGGGGGATGAAGCGGCGCTTCCTCCCTTGTTCAGTCAGATTGCGAGCTCTCAAGGGAGCGCTGCACCGGGAGTGAATGTCCTGTCGCTGAAGAAGCAAAAGCGATTTGCGGTGGCGGGGGAATGGTTTGATCCAGGGGATCAGGTCAACCTGAGCGAAAACCGTGCGCTCGAGGTCATCCATCAGGAAACCGTCAAGTGGATCGGTGGGGGTGCTTTCCAAGGTCAGATCTTGAAGTCGGTTTGGGCGGAGGACGATCGAACTTACGATGTTGCATTGAGTCGAGGCTGGATGAAGGTTTGGGTGAAACCCGGAAAAGAGAAGCCGAGGATCCGCATCACCACCCCTGAAGAGCAACTTGAGGCCAGGGATGCGGAGTTTTGGCTCGGCGCACACCGAGGTAAAACCGAGCTTTATGTGATCCGGGGAGAGGTAAAACTGAAGTCCTCAGAGGTCCCCTACGGTCGCCAAACCTATATTATGAAGCTCAAAGACGGTGGCAAAGCCGGGTCTCGCGAGTGGAATGCTGAGGCCATGGAGGTACGCCTGGCTTCGGCTTTTCCGGCGCTCGGCCAGTTGCTCAGCCGGTCCCAGCAAGATTGGGACACCGGCAAATCATCTTTGATTTATGCCTCTTTCCGTCGCAAGGGGTGGAGGAAGCATCACCGATTCGATGGTCTCGAACCGAAATGACTTGCTCCGGGACGGGGGTCGGGTTTAAGCTGACGACTCTTAAAAAATGTCGAGCCGTAGCGCAGCTGGTAGCGCACTTGGTTTGGGACCAAGGGGTCGCGAGTTCGAATCCCGCCGGCTCGACCATTTTTTTCTAAATTCAATCCCGTAGTCGAGCTGTAGCGCAGTTGGTAGCGCGCTTCGTTCGGGACGAAGAGGTCGTGGGTTCGAGTCCCGCCAGCTCGACCATCTTTATTACTTTATTTCTATCCGATGGTTCCTTGTCCTGGGGAGCAGACGAACCTCCGCGACATCGTGTCTCTCGCTTTCGGCCATCCTGGCCTCGCGAGAGTCGGTCCTCTCTGCTCCCCAGGACAAGGACCACGAACACAATACAGTGGAAAGATAGGCGAGTGGGTGGAGATGAAGAAGCCGCGCGCGAACGGAAGTGAGCTCACGTGGGTTCGACAATCGCGCCAGGAGGGTGCGATTGCACAACACGAGCGGTAGCGAGTGTTGCCCTTCGGGCGAGGCCCAGGAGGGGCCGAGTGAGTCCCGCCAGCTCGACCATACTTACTTTGGACTCCCGGTAATTGAATGTTTCGGAGTTTGATTGAATCATCGGGGCAATTTCGCAGGGGGCATTGAGCTCATTGCCCCAATGATTCAATCAGACTCACATCGAATATATTGGGGAGTCCAAAGTAAGTAGGGTTGAGTTGCGTGGAGATGAAGGAGCCGCGCGCGAAGAAGCCGCGGTACTTGAACGAATCTGGCCAAATGGAGTTTTACCGGGATGGAAATGGCTTCAGGTTCTTCCGGTGGGTCCAGCCTTCTTTCCCATCACAGAAAACGTAGGACCAGTTCTTGGTGTCGATTTTTCCAGTCTCGCTACGATTAAGGTCGATGACGGCAAAGGAGTCGTTTTGACATTCGCCTGTCTGATTTTCCGAGCTACCGGGTTTGGCCCTGAGATTGGCGGGACCATCAATGATCGCAAGGACGGAGTCTTTCTTTTTTTCCTCGAATTCAATCGAAAGCACCCAGTGAGGAGAATCGATCACCGGGGTTTTTTGAGTAGTTGGAACCTTTGATCCTTCCAAGGATTCGTTCAGGATCCATTCGATTTGACTGGCGGCATCGCTCGGTCCGAGGTTCCAGCACTTCAACACGGTTTTCACGCTTGAAGTCGGAGTAAAACCGATCGCATTCTGGCGTAAATAAGGCCATCCGGTTTCGTTACACTTCGATAGGGCAGAATGAAGCATTTTTCCACTAGCCTGTGAGAACACGGCCCATGAAAATTTCTGAGCCTCAGCCGCTGCGGGATCAGTAAAGAAGGAAAGCACCCAAACCCATTCATTTTTTGTTTTTCCCTGAGACGTGTACGAAACGGGTGCACGGAGCACAGATGCTTCGGTCATCCGATAGCGTGGATCGTAGTCCGGAAAATCACCCTCGCGCATCAACGGAGGAACCCACTTGGGAAAGCTCTTCTCGAAGGAATCGAGGACCGCTTTAGGGATCCCGAGCTTGAACTTCTCTTTGGAGTCCAAGATAGATTGATCGAGAAGTGCTTTTTTTGCCCCGGCGGAGAGGGGAAGGGTTGGGGTCAAATCCACCGCCACTGATGGGCAGATCCAACCTCCGTCTTCCTGACGGTTTGGCCGCTCGACCTTGCAGACTACCTGGTTTTCTTTCTTTTCGCAGAACTTCCCCAATGACTTTCCTGCGGGCAGTTTCACTTTTTCTGAAACCGCCTCCATGTCCGCAAAAGTGAAATACGAGGATTCACATTCGCTTTCCCGGTTCAGAACCCCGTTGAGGTAGGTCACCGGATCCGGGCCCGCGATGGCCGATGAGGCGAAAAGCAGCAGTAGAACAGATGAAGCCTTATTTAAGGCGCGTTTCATGAGTGGCCTTTTTTATAACCGAGAGCGTGCTCTGATCCGTATCGTAAACTCCGTACCAACCCTGCTCCTCATGCGGAGGATCCCCGAGGAGAGGTTGTCCGTGCTTCCAGAGTCCTCCCGGAACCGTGGGGCGGGATTCTCCGGACCAAGCCCAGAAGGCCACTCCTGTGAGGTAACCGGTAAGATGGCGGATGCGCGTGACTTCTGCAAAAGTGTGCGCAAAGTAGCGATCCCGACTGAGAGTCGGGGAGCGAGGATCCATCGAGCGTTGATCGCGGGCGAGGCCAAACTCCTCCAGGACCAGGGGCTTTTTCATCCTGGCTGCACGCTCGGTGTGCGACTGGATCATTTGGCTCATCAATGCCATGGATTTTGTGAGGGTGACAGGTTGCTTAGGATCGTAGACCCCCCAGTTTTCGACCCATACGTGCAAGGTGGCGTAGTCGATGCCCTTCACGGAGTGATCCTGTACAAAATCATTACCGGCATCGACCGGATTGAGGGTGTCACCTTCGCTGCCGGTGGTGACCAAATGAAGCGGGTCGAGTTGTTTGATCAGTCCCGCTGTCGAACCCATCCAGTCCAGGAATGCTGTTCTATACCTGCCACCCCGGGGTTCGTTCGCAAGCTGCCACGAAAGAATGGTCGGGTCTTTTGAGTAGGGGATCCGGCTGACGGTGTTCACCCGGCTGACAATCCGCTTCACCGCTTCAGCATGGAGTGCGCGGGCTTTTGGAAGGGTGTAAAACCGAGAGGAGTATTCCTGAAACCCGGACCAGCTGCCTCCCGGATGGGGTGGCGGGTAAGGAATCGAACTGCCTTCTGCCCATGAAACATACTGGGCAAAGCCTCCGGACCAGGGCCAGAAGTTCCCAAGGCACACGACTGCCGTGAGATCGCGCTTGCCCATCTCGACCAGCAAAAAGTCGAGTCCCTCGAGCAAGGATTCATCGAACTGCCCCGGAGAGGGCTGATTCGAAGGGGTGACCCGGTAAGGGGAAGTGTCCGGACCTTCCGTCAATGCGACAATCCGGAGGTTCTTGATCCCTGCATTTTGGAGGCGGTCCAACTCACGGATCAGACGTGGTCGGTCTCCCCCCGTACCTTTTGAGCCCAGATTCATCCCTTGCCAGAAGTTTGCGCCCACGAACACATAGGGCTTCCCGTTCCGCTCGAAGAGCCCGTTTTGGATTTTAACGATCGACGAAGGCCCCGCGAATGCGGGGTGACTGGAGAACAGTGCCACCATGAGGCAGATCCATGAGCGCGTGTTCATGCCCGGGTTTCCCCCCTGTGAAACTCGACGAGGCTGTCGATCGGCTTCCTGATGATGCGCCCCGTACGGAGTCCCTCCGAGGTGAAGACTTCACGCAATTCGTTCGAGAGCAGATCCGCGATCGAACCTACGAGATTCACTTCGGTTTCCTGCCAGCCTTGGTATTTCTTGAGTTGGCGGACGGCGAATTCGCGAAAGGCCGAGTCGATCAAACTGCGTGCAAAAGAGTGTTCCCGGTGCTTCACCAGGAATCCGGCGAACTTCGCAATGTGAACATTCTGCCCTTCGCCCCCGTAAATCCGGTGCATGACCGCGTCTTTGCCTTCCGGCCAGGTGGCGTTGAAGTCCTGTTCCAGTTCTGGAGGGAGTTCACGGTAATACCAAGCGCGAAGAATCAAGCGTCCCAAATGAACACCGCCACCGTCATCCCCCAGCACATGACCCAGGGCCGGGACGTTATCGATCACTCGGTTGCCGTCGTAACGGCAGGAGTTAGAACCCGTTCCAAGAATGCCTGAAATCCCGGGTTTCCTGCCACAAGTCGCGCGAGCGGCGCCGAGCAAATCGTGTTCGACCTCGATCTTGGCGCGGGTGAACACTCGCTCGAGTCCTGCCCGCATGATCGAGCAGAAATGGTCATCCGGGCATCCCGCTCCGTAAAAATACAATGCTTCCACTTCCTCTACCGGCACCGTTCGGGTGAACTCCGGCGCGCTGAGCACAGCCGCCACTTTGTCGGGACCGTGAAAGTAAGGATTGAGTCCCATGGTGTGGGCGTGAGTCACCGTTCCGTCTTTTTTGATGAGGGCCCAATCTGCTTTGGTCGATCCGCTGTCTGCAATCAGGATCATGTCTGGCCTCCTTCGCTCCCCAGTCTGCGTGAGGTGAGCAGGATATAAAAGTAGCTCAGGAAAGGCACGGCATACGACCAGCGGAGTGACACATGATCGGCAAGCACGCCTTGCAAGAGCGGAATCAAGGCACCACCTACGATGCAGGTACACAGGAGCCCCGATGCGTAAGGCGTGGCCTTACCGAGCCCGCTCACACTCAAAGAGAAAATCGTCGGGAATTGGATCGAATTGAAGAGCCCGATCAGAATGATGGCCCAGGTGGCAATGGCCGGGCTCCCCGAGGTGACGCCTGTCAAAATGAAAATCAGACAGAACAAAACGGAGCCCATTAGGACTTTTTCGGGTTTCATCTGTGCGGTGAGAACACTCCCTAAGAATCGTCCGACCATGGCGCCGCCCCAATAGAACGCCACATAGCGTCCCGCCTGCTCAGGACTCATGCCGGCCACCGAGGCGTCTCCCAGCCAAGAGACCAAAAAGCTTCCGATCGAAACTTCTGCACCGACATAGAAAAATATGGCGAGCATGCCGAGGACCAGGCGCGGGTGATCTTTTATCGTCTTTCCATAACGAGCGAGTGAATCAGTGAACGAACCCTCATCCTCTGGAATTTCCTGATTGGAATATTCGCTCATCGAAGGGAGCGGGATGCGAGAGAAAACCAAGGCAACCGTGACCAATGAAAGGGTGAGGAACAAGTAGGGACCTTGAATCGCGCGGATCTTGTCCGAGTTTTCAAGGATGAGCAGGCTGCCGGCCAATGGAGCGAGCGTGGTACCGAGCGAGTTGAAGGCCTGGACCAGGTTCAGCCGGAATGCCGCCCCTTCTGGAGGTCCGAGCAGGGTGACATAGGGATTCACTGCGACCTGGAGGAGCGTGATCCCCGAGGCGAGGACGAAAAGAGATCCGAGAAAGACCGGAAACGATCCCCATTGGGCGGCTGGAATGAACCCAAGCGTCCCGAGTGCGGCAGTCGAGAGTCCCGCCACGATTCCAAAGCGGTAACCCCGTGCGTGGGTGATTCGTCCTGAAGGAATCGACATGAAAAAGTAAGCCGAGAAAAAACAAACCTGGACGAGCATCACCCGGGTGAAATCGAGCTCGAAGAGGGCCTTCAGGTGTGGAATCAGGATGTCATTCAGACAGGTGATGAATCCGAACAAAAAAAACAAAGACGTGACGAAGATCAGAGGACGACGGGTCGTATTCATGGGTGCCCTTGGTCATACCCGATCCCTCGATCTCCGGCATCCAAAAATGCTCAGTTCTCGACTTCAGCGCAGGCGAGGGCGACCTGACCGTCCCAGGCTCCGTTCCCCCGGATGGTCAGCATGCCCTCGTAAACGCCTCGGGCTTTCACATCCATGCCCGGAAGGGCTGCGGAGTCGCGGGGCAGGCGGGCACGACGGCCCATTT
Source organism: Bdellovibrionales bacterium (assembly GCA_947462765.1). Taxonomy (GTDB): domain Bacteria; phylum Bdellovibrionota; class UBA1018; order UBA1018; family CAIMNF01; genus CAIMNF01. Next base: position 19,976 of record CANHQK010000020.1, on the reverse strand, counting down.
GAATCTGGACCTCAATACCCGAACGCCCTCGGATCAAAAGGCGAGAGCCATCCTTACTGTAACGGGTCCTGGCCGGAGGGTCCCCGATTCCATCCGAAAGAGGCTTTTGGGTGCCGGCAAGGTAAGGGTAAACACTGAGGCTTCGCCAGTCTGGTCCGGCCACAACACTCACTTCTAGGTCGGCTTTTCCATTCAAGGGGCTTAGAGACAAGCAGACAAAAGTCAGGGTTTGGATCATGCGATTCATTTATGCGCGCCGCAGCATTTAGTCAAGGGTGAATCTCTGGGAGGGGGTTGCGGGGGGGCGAATTCTCGGGTTAGCCTCGCTCCACCATGAAAAAAGTTCTTTTAATCGGTTGCGGGATGCAGGCCTACGGGGCTGCTTTGGATCTTCTTACTTTCGGAAAGCCCGAGGAGCTTGTACTTGCGGATGCCTTTCCGGAGATGATCACCAAGCTCACGGTCTTCCTTCAGAAGCACGGATCTCCCAAAAAGCTCACCGCTCTCAAACTCGACGCAGGCGACATCGAAGCGACCGCGCGTGCCGCTCAGGGTTGCGACCTCATCCTGAACACCGCCCCTTACAAATACGCGCTCGACATCACGCACGCCGCAATCCGCGCGAAGGTCCCCATGGTCGATTTGGGCGGTGACACCGACATGGTGCTGAAACAGCTGGCCCTTTCGGACCAGGCCAAGGCCGCCGGCATCACCATTATTCCCGACTGCGGAATGGGTCCAGGCATGACGAACATCACGGTGGGCCATGCCATGGAGATGCTCGATAGTGCCGAGACCATCATCACCCGCGACGGGGGAATTCCGCTCAATCCGAAGCCCCCTCTGTTTTACCATCTGGTTTTTGCCATCGAGACCCTCACCAACGAGTACACCGGGATGACCACCCAGATGCGTGACGGGAAGATGATCGAAATCGCGCCGATGACCGAGATCGAACACTGCGATCTGCCCGTGGTGGGAAAAGTTGAGGCGACTCACGGTATGGGCATGCTCTCGACACTGCCTTGGACTTACGAGGGCCGGGTCAAGAACCTCGAGAACAAATTCGTACGTTATCCGGGGCATTTGACCTTTTTGAAGACCCTGCGCGATGTGGGATTCTTTTCTCGCGAAACCCTGCAGACCGAGAACGGACCGTTCCAGCCTCGTGCAATGACCAAGGCTGTGATGGAAAAATTCCTGATGCCAAAGGGCGGGGAAAAAGACGTCTCCTTCATCCAGACCATTTCGGAGGGCACCAAGAGCGGGAAAAAAGTCACGATCGAACATTGGATCTGTGACTACTCCGACGAAAAAACCGGATTGACCTCGATGCAGCGGACGACCGGGTTCACGGCCTCCATCGTCGGCCAGATGATCGTGAATGGACAGCTCACTGCAAAAGGGGTTCTGCCGCCTGAGCTCGGGGTGCCGAAACTGCCGTTCTTCGAACTCATCCAGACCCGTGGCTTCGAGTTCAAGTGGTCGATGAAAGAAACCTGAGCTTCCTCGAGATCAGAACGCCCGCTTACGCTTGGATGAGGGAAGGATATGGAGCATCTCGCGGTACTTCGCGACGGTCCTCCGTGCGATATCCACATTCTCTTTGGCAAGGAGTTCCACCAGTTGTTGGTCGGAGAGGGGACGCTTCGGGTCCTCTTTCGAGATCATCTGTTTGATCCGTTCCTTGACCGCTGAACTGGCCACCGCTTCGCCTCCGTCGCTGGAAGCGATGCTGGAATTGAAGAAGTACTTCAGTTCGAAAGTCCCGACCGGAGTGTGCACGTACTTGTTTGTAGTCACCCGGGAGATGGTTGACTCGTGCATGCCGACGTCGGCTGCGATGTCCTTCAATACCATCGGCTTCAGGAATCGCGCGCCTTTTTCGAAGAAGTCCCTTTGGCGGGCCAGAATCGCCTCAGTGACTTTGTAGATGGTCTTTTGGCGGTTCTGAATCGAGCGGATCAGCCAAAGGGCCGCCCTCAATTTGTCTTGCACGTATTCCTTCGCTTTGCCCCCGGTCTCTTTCCCTGCAGCGGTTGCAGCGTTTTCTTTCTGGACGATGGACTTGTAATAATTGGAAACCCGGAGTCTCGGGATTCCGTCATCGTTCATATGAATCACGTACTGTTCTCCGACTTTCTGGATGAAGATGTCGGGCTGGATGTATTGGGTGTCTGGCTCGGTGAACACATGGCCCGGACGGGGCTCGAACTCGTGGATGATCCGTTGGGCTTCAACCGCTTTCTCGATGGGGATATTCAGTGCCTTGGCGATCGCGGGAATATTGTGTTTCTCCAGCTCCACCATGTGGTTCTCGATGATGGTCTCGACCTCCGGAACGCGGGGTTGCAGGAGGCGGGCCTGGATGAGGAGGCACTCCTTGAGGTCGCGAGCCCCGATACCGATCGGATCGAAGAGTTGGATCATTTTCAGAACTTCTTCAGCGTCTTCGAACTCGATTCCAGCCTGCTTCGCGATTGTAGCGAGATCTCCTTCAAAGTATCCGTCATCGTTCAGGCCAGCGATGATCAGGGAAGCGAGGCGTTGCTCGTTCTCCATCAGGTTCAACATAGAAAGCTGCCATTGAAGATGCTCCTCGAGAGAGGTCGTCTTGGTCAGGGTGTTCTCGTAGGTGGGAGTCTCGTCGGGGGTCTCCTTCATGGACGGAGCACTGCCGGACCCTTCGTTGTAATCCTCCAGGTAGGCGTCCCAGTTCACCTCGTCTTTACCCGCAAGAGACTGTTCTTCGGGCTTAGGCTCCTGGACCTGGGAGGCTTCATCTGTTTGTTGTTGGATCTCCGGATCGAAAGTCTCGTCTCCGGCCGCGGTAGCGAGATTGTCCTCGGGGGCCTCGTTCTCCGCTGCTTCTTCCAGTACCGGGTTTTCGGTCAACTCCTGGTTGATGAGCTCGGCGAGCTCCATATGGTTCAGTTGCAAGAGCTTGATCGCCTGTTGCAACTGGGGAGTCATCACCAGGTTTTGTTGTTGTCGCAGGCCCTGTTTTAGCTGAATGCCCATGCGTTCATTCTAATGGCTCAGGCGCGGAAATTGCAGAAAAAAATGGTTTTTATTTATTCAACGAAATCAATTTAGAATTTAAAGTTCTCACCCAGATACTTTTCACGCGCCGCCTTCGAGTTCGCAATCTGTTCGGGCGTGCCCTGCACGAAGATGACTCCCTCTGACAAGATGAGTCCCCAATCACAAATGGAAAGAGTTTCGCGAACATTATGGTCCGTGATCAAAACACCGATGCCCCGCGCCTTCAGCGTCAGGATCATTTTTTGAATATCCGCAACCGCGAGTGGGTCGACCCCTGCGAAAGGCTCATCCAGCAGGATGAAAGACGGGTTTAGTGCGAGCGCTCGCGCAACCTCGACACGTCTGCGCTCACCCCCGGAGAGCGTATAGGCGGGTTGCTTCGAGACATGGTTGAGTGTGAACTCATCAAGAAGCTTCCGAAGGCGTTTTTTGCGCTCATCATGGGTGATCTTCAGGGTCTCCAGAGTGGCCATGATGTTTTCTTCGACCGTGAGTTTCCTGAACACCGAAGGTTCCTGGGGGAGGTAGGCTAAGCCGCATTTCGCCCGTTCGTGCATGGGTAAACGGGTGATGTCCCGGTCTCCGAGATAAACATCTCCCTCGTCCGGCATGATGAGTCCGGTGATCATATAGAATGTGGTGGTTTTTCCGGCTCCGTTGAGTCCGAGCAGTCCGACGACTTGCCCGGATGCGACTTCGAGGCTGACGCCTTTCACCACTTTCCGTTCCTGATAGGATTTGATTAGGCCGGTGGCCCGAAGTTTCTTGGCCTCAGTTCCCGTAACTTGCATTGCTCTGTCTCACTTCGATGGTGTCGGTGTCTCTGTGGAAAAGGATGATCTCCCCGGTGATGGTATCACGGTCCTGGTACAGTTGAGGAAATTCGGAAAGAGTGACCAGTCCTGTCTCCACCGAGTAGACTCCGCGGCCACCGGTGCCACTCGTTTTCAGGCCAGATTCGCCCGACTCCTCGAACCACACGTCTTTTTCGGCTCGCACGGTCTGGAGTTCTTTTTCGCCGGAAAGGTCGAGTTCGAGATTCCTCGCCCTCAATTCGAATGCCGGCTCGGTCAGTCGTACGAATTGTTCCTGGATCGGTCGTTTCTCGGACATGGTGAAGGCCAGTCGCCCTTCGTTTTCCGAGTAATCCGCCGAGTCGGAGAGAATGGTGAGGTTCCTGGCACTCCGTGTTTTCACTTCGACGTTCCGAAGAAGTCTCAGATGCTCCGGGTCGTTTGCCACATAATCGAGGCCAAGTGACGCGAAGGTCATCCGGTTCTGCCCCTTCGTATGTTGCCCTTCGATCCGCACCGTGGCCGGGACTCGTACATGCATGGTCGGTCGGGTGGAGAGCTCGGCTGTCTCGGTCCGGATCTCGGCACCTCCCGGAAGTCTGACTCGGACGTCTCCAAAGAAGTGAATCACATGCTCTTTTTGCCGGTAGAGGGCTTCTTTGGATCGGATCTCCATCCGGTCAGCCGTGGTCACCGTCATGTCCCTGAAGTGAATGAGTTCTTCCTTTTGAAAGCTGACGGACTTTCTTGCCGAAAGGAGGAATTCCGGTGAGCGTTGATGAGAGGAGGCGAGTCGGAGATCGCGCAGACTGTAGGAAGGGGGAGTGTTCTCGGGGAGCTCGCTCACCGCGAGGGTCTCGGTCTCGTTTTGAAGGAGTCCCAGCAGGTCCCGCGGATGGATGACCCGCATGCCACCGAAATCATCTTCGAGCGAGGACGGGGACAAGAGCACGAAATGGCTCACGAAAAAAAGCACTAACCCTGCCAGAAGCACGGACTGAAGCGGGGACTGTCTCGACCATTTCACCGAGTTGGACACGTCATTCAGTATTGCATCTTTCCGCGCCAAGGTGTATCCCTGAGAACCTGTCCATTTCGTGGAAGGAGGTGAAATCATGCCAGGAATCGTCATTCGTGAGGGGGATTCGTTCGAAGCGGCCCTCAAGCGTTTCAAGAAACAAGTAGAAAAAGCCGGCGTTTTGGCCGAAGTTCGCAAGCGTGAGGCATTCGAAAAGCCTTCCGTGAAACGCAAAAAGAAAGATATCGCAGCGCGCAAGAACCGCGGTAAGCGCGGGTTCAGCAGCCGTCCCAAGAAGTCCTACTGAGGATTTCAGGGTAGTCATTTCGTAGCGAAAGCCCCCTTTGCCACTGGCAAAAGGGGCTTTTTTTCTGCTAGGGTAGGTCCCATGCCCAGCATCAAAGAGATCAATCAGGAAAACATGAAAAGTGCGATGAAGTCGGGTGATAAAACCACGACACAATTCGCCAGGACCCTGCATGCCGCCATCCGGAAGCGGGAAGTGGATGATCGCAAGGATCTCGATGATGCCGAGGTTCTGAAGCTGATCTCGACGCTCCTTAAACAACGCGAGGAGTCGATCGCTCAGTTCAAAGCGGGCGGACGGGAAGACCTTGTGGCTGCCGAGGAAGCCGAAGCGAAGTATCTCCGGCAGTTCATGCCCGCCCAAATGAGTGCGGATGAACTGAAGCCCCTCGTGGCCGCAGCGGTTGCTGAGTCACAGGCCAAGGATGCTAAGGATCTCGGGAAGGTGATGAAAGTTCTTCTTCCGAAAGTCCAGGGCCGTGCCGATGGCAAGCTGGTGAACCAACTCGTACGGGAAGCGCTCGGCGGCTGAGAGCATTTTGAAAGTCAGGACGCGTTTCACTCCCGAATGGATCCAGTCGTTAAAGACGGCGTTACCTCTCCATGAGGTGGTTTCTGAAAATGTCGAATTGAGGAAGAGCGGAGCCCGCTTCATGGGGCGTTGTCCTTTTCATGGAGACCGTTCCCCCTCATTTTCAGTGAATCGCGAATTCTATTACTGCTTCGGATGCAAAGAGACGGGGGATCTGATCAAGTTCGTCATGCAGCTTCACGGGCTCAGCTTTGAGGAAGCCTGCGAAGATCTCGCCGAAAAAGCAAAAATTCCGCTGCCCGATGGAGGAGAGGCGCTTTCGAGTGAGGAAGAGCGGGCTCTCCGCATCAAGCGGGATCGCGTTCAGAAGGCAGTCCGGCTGAATTACTTCTCATCGTTGCAGTATTACCACGAGAACCTTCTCAGAGGGGTGGGGTCGCCCTTGTTCGTCGAGGCAAGAGAGTACTTGAAAAAACGCGGAATCAGCCAGGGAACCATCGAGAAGTTCCAGATCGGTGTGGCGGGCGCCCAGGCTGACGGTTTGGTCCAGTACCTGACCCGTGCCCGCGCTCCCCTCGATATCGCCCGCGACTTCGGACTCATCCGGGCTTCGCAGAAGACGCAGGGGGATTATGATTTTTTCAGGGAACGGTTGCTTTTCCCGTTGATCGATCCTCGAGGCAGGATTCTCGGATTCGGTGGACGCATTCTCCCTTCGGTCGAAAAAAAGCCGTCCGAATTCAAGCTTCCAAAGTATTTGAACAGCGCCGAAAGTGAGTTGTTCCAGAAGTCACGCTTCCTGTTCGGCCTGACCCAGGCCAAGCGCGCCATTCGTGAAGAGGAAGTCTCGATCGTGGTGGAGGGATACTTTGATGTGATCGCCCTCCATCAGGCCGGAGTCGAAAATGCCGTTGCCCCCTGTGGAACCGCTCTGACCGAGGATCACTTGCGAACTCTGACCCGTCTAGGTCCCCGTGTCATCGTGTTTTTCGATCAAGATGAGGCCGGGATCCAGGCCACGGTGAAGTCCATGGAGCTGGGCCTCAGAATGGGCCAGTTGCTCTACGGGATCTCTTTTGCAAGCAAGCTCGATCCGGATGAGTTCCTTCTCGAGAACCCCGAAGAGCACCTGAAGCAACTCAGGCAGTGGATTCGCGAAGCCACCCCGCTTCTCGATCGCGAGCTCGATCGGTTGTTCCGGGAGAGTGAGGGGCAGGTCGAGAGTCGGTCGGCGGCCGTGAAGCAGGCGGTTCAATGGCTGAGTCAGTATACGGATCCCGTGGGCAGAGCCATCCGGGTCTCCGACCTGGTCAAACGATGGGAAGTTCCCCCTGCTGCACTGGGCGTCTTGGCCAAGGATCTCGAGGGGAGATCTGTCGGAACCGCTCGAAGACCCGTACCCGTTGCGCAGGCCGAGGTGAGGCGGGCTCCGCCTCCCGGAGCGAAAAAACGTGCCCCTTTGACCCCCTATGACCGTCAGTTGTTGCAGTATTTCGTGAAGGTGCAGGATTTTAGCGCTTACTTTCTCGAAGCCCGTCGTCAGATGCATGAAAAAGATTCACTGCCGGAACTCTTTGATGACACCGAAGTCCAAAATTGGGTTCGGACCATCTTGGAGGATCCAGCCGGATTGGAGCGTCTCAAACAAGCGCCTGAAACTTGGGTCCAAGGACGTGTTTCGTTGGAGTTACAATCGGTTATCATGGAAGGTCTGTTGCAGGATCGGGTCTCGGGAGATGAGGCTCAGCTCCGCGCACTGCTCCGTCGAGGGGTCTACAAGTCGTGGGCACGGTTTTCGCATAGAATCCGGGAAGAGATGATGAGGGTGGAGCAGGCCCAAGATATGGAAAAATTTAAGGAATTATCCCAACAATTCCTTGACCTGCAGAGGAAATTAAAGGAATTTGAAGAGTCTTATGTCTCAGGAAAAAACGACTAATGCTTCGGGGAAAGTGAACCGGAATCACAAAGATATTAAAAAGCTGATGGACCTCGGTGTCCAGCGTGGCTTCCTTTCTTATGTCGAAGTTCATGAGTTGCTTCCAGTTGAGATGGTCTCCCCGGAAGAAATCGATGAGGTGATGGTTCTCCTGGCGGAGAACGAAATCGAGATCACTGACGGTCGTCGACGCCCTGAAGACGGGGAAGAGAAGGAAGAGGGCTTCCTTGAAGAAGTTGGGACCGAGGCACCAGCCCCACAAGAAGAAGAATTGCAATCGGATGAGTCGGGCGACCTGGTGTCGACCGCCGAGTATGCCAAGGGCACCGATCCCGTTAAACTTTATCTGAAAAAAATGGGATCCGTTTCACTCCTGACCCGTGAGGGAGAGGTGGCCATCGCCAAGCGGATTGAAGAGGGCGAGCTTGAGATCCTTCGCGCACTGTTGGCTTCGCGTCTGGGAACCATGGCGATCGTGGATCTCGGAGAGCGCCTCGAGACTGCGAAGACCAAGGTGAAAGACGTCATTCGCGGAGTGGAAGATGAAGTTTCCCCCGAGGATGAAAAGGAATACCTCGACCGGGTCATTCGTGCCGTTTCGAAAGTGAAGTCGCTCCTGAGCTTCCAGGAGAAGATGGATTCCAAGCTCGTCGGACCCGAAGCCCGGAAAACCCCCGCTAAAGAAAAAGAAGCGATCCGAGCCGAAATCAAAAAGAAAGAGCGCCAGGTCGAGACCGCGTTCCAAAACATCGCTTTCAACCGGAAGACGATCAACTTCCTTTCCGCACAGATCAAGGAATACTGGAACCGCGGACGTGAGGCCCAGAACGAGCGCCAAAAGGTTTATGAATACCTCGGTGTGAAAAGCCAGGACGAATTCGTCGGGGTCATTGAAGATTCAAAAGACGCGACCAAGCTTCCTGCGATCGCCAAGAAGTACGATCTTCCCGAAGCCAAGTTGGTTCAGCTGATGGCCCAGGAAGATGACGTCGTGAAGCGTTTGCTTCGTTTGGAGAGCGAGTCCGGTGTCACCGTCGAAGAGTTGAAAAGGATCAATGAGAGCCTGATGATCGGTGAGCGCAGTGCTGACACCGCCAAGAGTGAATTGGTCGAGGCGAATCTCCGTCTCGTGGTGTCGATTGCCAAGAAATACACCAATCGCGGTCTTCAATTCCTCGATCTGATCCAAGAGGGCAACATCGGTCTCATGAAAGCCGTCGATAAATTCGAATATCGTCGGGGCTACAAATTCTCGACCTACGCGACCTGGTGGATCCGTCAGGCAATCACCCGCGCGATCGCAGACCAGGCCCGGACCATCCGGATTCCCGTGCATATGATCGAAACGATCAACAAACTGGTTCGCACCCAGCGGACCCTCATGCAACAGCTCGGGCGCGAACCGCAGCCCGAGGAAATCGCCACCAAAATGGAAATGCCGGTGGACAAGGTTCGTAAGGTGCTGAAAATCGCCAAGGAGCCGATCTCTCTCGAGACTCCGATCGGTGAGGAAGAGGATTCTTCGCTCGGAGACTTTATCGAGGACAAGAACATCATCAATCCGGCCGAGGCCGTGATCAATCTGAACCTCTCCGAGCAGACCCGGAAGGTGCTCTCCACTCTCACTCCGAGAGAAGAGAAAGTCCTTCGCATGCGTTTCGGGATCGGCGAGAAGTCCGATCACACCCTCGAAGAGGTCGGTCAGGATTTCTTCGTGACCCGTGAACGGATCCGTCAGATCGAGGCGAAGGCTCTCAGAAAGCTTCGTCATCCCAGTCGCGCGAAGCTCCTTAAGGCCTTCACGGACTGATCGATGAAATCGCTCTTCCGGAGCGCGTTTGGCGAGGAATTGCTCGACGTTTTTGAGTTTTCTCCGATTGCGATGGCCGCACTCGATTCAGAGGGTCGGTATCTTGATTTCAATCCTACCTTTTTACAGACTTTCGGTTATTCCCGCGATGAATTGATCGGTGTGAGCAACCGGGTGTTGACCCATCCAGATGACCGGGATGCGACCGATCGCCATCGTATTGCATTGCTGGAGAACCGTGGAGTCACCCCCCGCATGGAAAAGCGGTATGTGAGCAAGAGTGGTGAGGTGATCTGGGCGATCACGAACGTCACATCCGTCTGGTCCAAGACGAAGGAATTCTGCTTATTTGTGGTTCAAATTCAGAATATCACGGACATGAAGCGTGCAACCTCGGCTCTCATCGAAAGTGAAGCCCGCCTGAGAGCGAGAGCCGATGCGTCTCGTGATGCTTTTTGGGATTACCATCATCTGACGGGTGAGGTCTCTGTCACATCCCGGTTCTGGGAGATGGTCGGGCATGAGGCACCCGGGCAGGTGGCCGTCGGTGACTTGTACAAGCATGTTAACGAAGATGATCTGGTCGAGCTCTCGGCCCGCTACCAGGCACATGTCGAGAGTCGGGGTGCCATTCCCTTGAATATCGAGCTCCGGATCCGCAACCGGGTCTCGGGTTGGTTCTGGGTCATTCTTCGTGGTGTCGTGACCGATTGGGATGAGAGCGGTTCACCGGTTCGCTCCATGGGGGCCGTCACGGCCATCAATGAATTGAAGAGCGTGCAGGAGAAACTGATCAATAGCTCGAAGATGGTCGCACTCGGGGAGATGGCAGGAGGGATCGCCCATGAGATCAATAATCCTCTGACGATCATCAAGGGATATGCCGATCTGATTTCCATGCAGATGGCTAAGGGCTCGATCACTTCGGAAGAGGCGATCCGGATGGCCAAACAGATCAGCGAGACTTCTAGTAGGATTGCGCGGATCATTCAAGGTCTGAAAAACCTTTCAAGGGAATCCCAGGAGTCGGAGATCCGTGTTCACGAGATCGGTGAGATTCTCGATGATGCGCTTTCGATTTGTCTCGAGCGATTCAAATCATCCGGGGTCCATGTCGGAATCGACGTCGATCGCTCGGTCAGGATCCGCTGTAATTCAATCGCAATTTCTCAAGTATTCCTGAATCTTCTCAATAACGCGTATCAAGCGATCGCCAACCAGGAGGTCAAGTGGATCCGGCTCACGTCCCGGATCGAAGCGGATCAGTTGATCTTATCCTTAGCGGACTCCGGTCCGGGCGTTCCCAAAGAGTTAAGGTCGAGGATCATGGATCCCTTTTTCACAACCAAAGCGCCGGGAGAGGGCACCGGTCTCGGACTCAGTATCAGCAAAAGTATTCTTCTTTCGCATGGTGGGGGCCTGCATCTCGATGAGGCCGCCCTGAACACCACATTCGTTTTCCGCCTGCCGTTGGCGACATTCGAGCCTATTTGATCTGAATCACGCTCAGGTTCGGCGAGCGCTTCTGGAATACTTCTTTCGGGAGCGTGTTCTTGATGGACTCAGAGAGCTTTTTCAACAAGCTTTGCTTGTATTGTGAGCGTCTGAATACGAGCGAAATCTCCCGTGTAGGGATGGGTTCCTTGATGTCCTTCAGTTGCTGGCGGCGGACACCGGTGACGCGTGCTCCCGCAAGCGCGGGAAGAAGGGTGTATCCGTGTCCCTGATCGATCAGAGAAAGCAAGGTTTCCATGCTTCCGCTCTCGAAGCTCACATTCTTGAAGACTGCAGAGGTCTTGCGCGCCGAGCAGAGTTTAACCACCTGGGTCCTGAAGCAGTGGCCCTCTGAAAGCAACCAGATACCATTCGAGGTGAGTTGATCTTCAGTTACGGACTTCAAGCGGGCGAGGGGATGTTGGGCCGAGGTGTAGACCTGGAATGGCTCATAATAGAGCGGGCGCTCGTCCAAGGTGGGGATATTGAGGGGGGTGGCGAGGATCCCGGCATCGATTTCATCCCTGTCGAGTGCGTCGATGATTTCGCGGGTGGTGATTTCCCGGATGCTCAGATTGACTTTGGGGATGGCCGATGCGAAATCGCCGAGAAACAAAGGAAGGAGATAGGGGGCTACGGTGGGGATGACGCCGATCTTGAATTCTCCACTCGGCTCGAGACTCCCTTCGGTAGTGAGGTGTTCGAGTTTGGCGTATTCGCGAAGAATGTTCTTGGCTTGTTCGATCAGGGGAATCGCCTCAGGATTGGGCAGGATCGGTTGCTTGGAACGGTCAAAAAAAGTGACCCCGTATTCTTCCTCCAGTTTGTGAAGCTGCATCGAGAGGGTGGGTTGGGAGACATGGCAGGAGGCTGCTGCCTTCCCGAAGTGGCGGTGTTTGTCGACAGCGACCAGGTATTCGAGTTGAGTGAGTGAGGCCATGCGGTTTCTCCGATAATTTCTGTCTATCATAACCGGATTTTAATTGATCGTCTAGAGTGACTCCGGTTACCCTGTGAACCGTGAGGATCCTGATCGCTGGAGCCAGCGGATTCATTGGCCGCGCATTGATCGACCGTCTACTTGCCGATCCCCGTTGCGAGGTGGTGGCTTTGTCGCGCCGTCATCAGATCAGTGATCATCCTCGGCTTCAGTGGCGTCAGTGCGATTTGTTCTCGATGAAGCAACTGGCTGAGTCGATGTCGGGCTGTACCCGTGCTTTTTACCTGGTTCATTCCATGCTCCCGACCGCAGCTCTGGATCAGGGGTCATTTTATGATTTCGATCTGATTCTTGCTGACAATTTCGCTCGCTGTGCCCGGGCCGGTGGAGTGGAGCAGATTGTCTATCTCGGAGGTATGATTCCGGAGAACGAGCAGCTTTCGTGGCATCTGAAGAGCCGTCTCGAGGTCGAGACCGTTTTCCGACAGAGCGGGATTCCGTTCACCGTACTTCGAGCCGGATTGATTCTCGGAAGGGGAGGTTCATCTTTCGATATTCTCACGAAGCTCGTCAAGCGCTTGCCATGGATGATCTGTCCTGCATGGACGCGTACGGTTTCTCAGCCGATCGCATTGGACGAGGTGATTGAAGCGCTTTTCAGCAGTCTCGTGGATCCTCGTCATCTCAATCGGATTTATGATCTCGGGGGTCCGCAGGTCATGACTTATCAGGAATTGCTCCTGAAGACGGCGAAGGTCCTGGGTGTGAGACGGAAGCTGTTCTCGTTCAATTTAATTCCCCTGGGGCTTTCGAGGCTGTGGGTTTCATTGATTACCGGTTCACCGCGGGACCTGGTGTATCCATTGGTGCTTTCGCTCAAGCACGCGATGGTGGCGCGGCAGGATCGGAACTGGTCTGATTGGACTCGTGAGCGTGTCACGGTTGAGGAGGCTCTGAGGCAGGCACTGGGTCCCTCGGGTGGGCGGATCCGTGGGGGGGCGGCTATTCCGTCGGCTCCTGAACCTAGGATTGTGCGTTCGGTGCAGCGCTTGCCATTGCCTGCCGGCTGGAATGCCGCAAATGTGGCAGATGAATACTTTCGATGGCTCCCCGGTTTTCTCTTTTTTCTGGTTCGGGTCCGGGTCCGCGGAGCAGAATGCTCTTTCTACCTTGGCTCACCCCGCATTCTCCTTTTGAGGCTTGAGAAGAGTCTGGAGCGGTCGACACCGGATCGTCAGCTCCTTTACGTGCGAGGAGGGAACTTGGCCTCTTCCAAGATATCCCGGGGAAGGCTGGAGTTCCGTGAGGCGCTCAATGGACAAGTGACTCTCGCCGCCCTTCATGATTTTATTCCAGCCTTGCCCTGGGTGATTTATAGGTTTTCGCAGGCTTTGATCCACGTATGGGTCATGCGGGCCTTCGGTCGCCATCTCGCCCGGTTTCGTAAATAGTTGTTAAGATTGATCATTTATAAAATCTTCAAAAAATGTCATAATACTAAACTATTTTGCTTAAGCTTTCCCATACCTGACCGATATGTTCAACAACAGAACAACAGTGGATCAGAACGGTCCACTTAACGCCCCGAAAACAGCGGGGAGAAAGAAGGATGGTATGGGACTTCGTATTAACACTAACGTGCAAGCATTGGCAGCTCAGCGGAACCTCGGCGTTTCTAACATGAAGCAGCAGAGCTCTCTTGAGAAGATGGCTTCTGGAACCCGGATCTCGAAGGCCGCGGACGACTCCGCTGGTTTGGCGATTTCCGAAAAAATGAGAGCGGACATCCGCTCGCTCCGCCAGGACAGCCGTAACGCCAACGACGGGATCTCGCTGGTGCAAGTGGCCGAAGGCGGGATGAACGAAGTGGGGAACATCCTCACCCGATTCCGCGAACTGTCGATCCAGGCAGCATCGGACACCATCGGTGACAAGGAACGCGGCTTCATCAACAAAGAAGTTCAGCAGCTCCGCGCCGAAGTAGACCGGATCTCGGCTACCACTGAATTCAACGGACACAAACTCCTGGCCGGTCAAGGTGAGAAGCTCGAGATCCAAGTCGGTCTCAATAACTCACCGGAAAACGACCGTTTCGTGTTCGATACGCAGAAGATGAAGACCAGCCTCGACGGCCTCGGACTCTCGGACATCAATACCGAGAGCAAAGAAGCTGCTCAGAGCAACTTGGCGAAGATCGACTCTGCGATCACCATGCTCTCTGAAAACCGTTCCGAGATCGGCGCTCTCCAGAACCGCCTCGGGTCCTCGGTGCAGAACCTTGCAATCTATGAAGAGAACCTCTCTGCTGCTCGCAGCCGGATCTATGATGTCGACATGGCATCCGAAAGCTCCGAGATGACCAAGAACAGCATCCTGTCTCAGGCAGGAACCTCGGTTCTCTCTCAAGCCAACAGTAATGCAAACATGGCCCTCAAGCTCCTCGGTTAATACCGGGGTGCGGGCCCTGAGGGGTGAAACCCTCACCTAGAGATAGAGATTCTCCGGGTCGATTTTGGTTCTCAGTAAAGCAACAAGTTTAGGGTCGGGGTCAGGTGTCACTGACAGATTGGTCCCGATCCTAATGTCCCAACCGCAGTTCTGTTTGACTTGGTCGATGGTGACTCCCTCGTACACCTCGGTGAGAGTGAGCTCACCATCGATCACTTCAAGAACGCCGAGGTCAGTGATGGCCTTCGTGGGACCGCCCCCTGGGAGTCCGAGTTCGGACCGGGTTTTTCCAAGGTAACGGGAGGGTCTTGATGAGGCCATCCGGGAACCGGGAGAGGTGACAAAGTCACATTTCTCCACAAAGCTCTTCGGAGACATCCTCATCATGAGGAGCACACGCTGGGAGTGGGTGGCGATTTCGCAAGCCCCTCCCGATCCGGGAAGTCGGATCTTCGGGTTGTCATAATCGCCGATCACGGTGGTGTTGATGTTCCCGTAGCGGTCGAGTTGGGCTCCACCGAGGAACCCGACTTCGATCAGACCTCCCTGGAGGTAGCTCTGGAAAATGTCCGCTTGGGACACGATGGCCAGAGAGTCGGTCACCAGGGTAGGATCCCCGATCGAAACCGGGAGCCGGGCGGGCAGGGTGCCGATGGTGCCACTCTCGTAAATCATGTAGAGCTCGGGAGCGTGGGTGGCTCGAGCCAGATTGCAGGCGAGATTGGGCAGACCGATCCCGACAAACACCACTTCCCGATTTTGAAGTTCTTGAGAAGCGCGGATCGCCATGCGCTCCGAGGGCTTGATTTTAATATCCATAGTCCACCCCCTCACACTTCCGGGGTTTGGCGCGCAGTCGATCGATCAATCCCGATCCTGCCTTCTCCAAATAACCTTTCCGATCCTTCACTCCGAAAACAAACTCATTCAAGTAGTCCTGGTAAGTCTTCGGATCGCGGGAGATCTCCTCCCATTTGACGTAAAAATCATTGTCCCGGTCGTAGTACCCCTGGGCATAAGACGGGTGACAGCCCCAAGGCTCATGCACCACGTGATCCACCAGGATTCCCGGAATGAGGGTCCGGTTCGGATCGCTCCGGATCACCGAGGTGTCCACTATTTCTTCGGCCACAATAATGACTCGCTTCGAGGCGAAGGCTACCTCTTTTTGGGTGCCCATCAGGCCCCAGACTTGGGAGTTGCCTTCTTTGTCCGCTCGCTGGACATGGATGATCGCCACATCGGGATGGACTGCTGGAACAGTGGCAAAGCGCTGCCCGGTATAGGGGCAGATGACCGACTTGATCTTCGGGTTCGCTTCTTCGATGTGTGTCCCTTCGAAGTTCTTGAGGGTCCAGAAGGGAAGACCGGCACTTCCGGCCAGGGTCCGTGCCACCATGCCGAAGTGGGAGTATTCTTCGAGTTCGATCTTGGAGACCGAGTCTTTTTGCGATCGGCGACGAAGGGCATGCAGACTGCCCACTCCGGGGTTCCCCGCCCAGCTGAATACGAGCTTTTTGACCAGCCCCGCTTCGATCAGCTGATCGTAGACCAGATCCGGGGTGAGGCGGATGGCCGTCAGGTCACGGATGCCCTGACGGATGATCTCATGAGCGGCTGCGAATGAGATCAAATGGGTGAATCCTTCGAGATACAGCTCCGATCCGGGCTTGACGTTCTCTTGGATCGCCTCCCGCATCGAAACCAGCTTATCAGGGCTCAGCTTCGGTTTACGCATGACCCAGTTCCGTCAGGCATTGATCGAGAATTTCGAGCCCGACCGTAACATCCTGTTCAGTGATGATGAGAGGGGGGGCAAAGCGGATGGTGGACTTCCCGCAAGACAAGAGAAGGAGACCCTTCCGGAACGCCAGTTGCTCCAGCTTGCCAACGTATTCGGTGGCCGGTGAGCCGTCCTTCTGAATGAATTCGGCTCCGATCATGAGGCCCACGCCACGGATGTCGCCGATCACGGGGTGCTTCTTCTGGAGCTTCTTGAGTTCCTCGATGAAGAACGCACCCACCTTCCGGATCTCGGGCAGGCGTTTGCCGATGATGTCGAGGGTGGCGTTCGCAGCCGCACAGCACACAGGGTTCCCACCATAGGTGGATCCATGGGTGCCGCGTCCCCAAGTCATGGTGGAGGTTTTAGCGATGATCGCACCGATCGGCATTCCGGATGCGATGCCTTTGGCTGAGAGGATGATGTCCGGAGTCACTCCGAGCGTTTCAGCAGCAAACATGTCCCCCGTACGGCCCACGCCGGACTGGACCTCGTCGAACACGAGAACAATGCCGTACTTGTCGCAGATGGCGCGGAGGTCCTTCAGGAACTTGATCGACGGCATGATGTAGCCACCTTCGCCCTGGATCGGCTCCACAAAAATGGCAGCGACTTCGTCTGGAGCAAAATGAGAGGTGAACCAATCGTCCTCGAGCTTCTTGGCGCACACGCAGTTCTGCTCACACCAGTTCTTCTCGTTCTTGTAGGCGCAGCGGTAAGGGTAGGAATAAGGCAGATGGTAGATCTCGGGCAGAAGCGGCCCGAAGTGGGCCTTCTGGGTCGGCTTCGATGAATTCAAAGTGATGGCGCCCATAGTCCGGCCGTGGAAGGCTCCCTTGAATGCCACGATCTTGGTCCGACGGGTGTGGTAGCGTGCGAGCTTGATCGCACCTTCCACCGCCTCGGTGCCGGAGTTGGTGAGGAAGACCTTGGTCTCACCCATGTAGGGCTTCACCGCACTTGAGAGCTTCTCGCAGAGGGTGATCATGGACTCGTAGTAAAAGTCAGTCCCGCAGATGTGCAGGAACTTGCCGGCCGCATCCTGGACGGCTTTCACCACTTCAGGGTGAGCATGACCGGTCGAGGTGACGGCGATGCCTGCCATGAAGTCGAGGTAGCTGTTGCCGTCCACATCGTGTACGTACATTCCCTCTCCATGGGAAACCACGAGGGGGTATTCCTTGATGTAGGAAGGCGAGGTGACCGCATGGTCACGATCGATCAGAACCTTAGCTTTCGGGCCCGGAGGGGCCACCTTGATCTCAGGACGCTTTTGGGTTTGCATGCTTGAAATCTAACCCAAAAAACCGCGTCAAAAAAGGGAAAATCCCGCCTACTCCATGATCGTCCGGGACTGTTCTCTCATGAATTGAGAGACGTAATACGGGCCGCAGCCCCCTTTGCCCGATGCGCCGGATCCCTTCCATCCGCAGAAGGACTGAACTCCCGGCCAGGCCCCAGTGGTGGCGCCTGTCGCGCGGTTGGCATAGAGGACTCCGGCTTCGATCCGATCCATGAACAGATCGATTTCCTCGGGCTTCGAGGTGAAGATTCCAGCAGTGAGTCCGTAGTCGGCCTTGTTGGCATCCTGAATCGCATCCGGCAGCGAGCTGAATTTGGTGACCGCCAGGAAGGGCGAGAAGAACTCGTCCTTGAAGTGGCGAGCGGTAGACGGGAGCTCAACAATAGTCGGGTCAGCGAAGTGTCCGTTTTTGAACTCGGGACGCTCTCTCAGATCGGTCCCTCCGAAAACGATTTTGCCCAAGGCTTTTGCCTCGTTGATCGCCTGGAGGTGGCGTTCCACCGCTTTTTGGTTGATCACGGGGCCCATGTAGATTTCTTTCTTGGAAGCATCACCCACGCTCACGAGGGCCTTGGCTGTGTTCACGAGCTTTTCAAGGAAAGCGCCATAGACGGACTCGTGCACATACAAACGCGAAAGCGCGCTGCATTTCTGGCCCGACAGTCCAAAAGCACTCCGGACACAACCGGATGCGGCTTTTTCGAGGTCGGCCGTTTCGCAAACGAAGGCTGCATTCTTACCGCCGAGCTCGACGAGCGCAGGTTTGGAATAGTTTCCGCTGTTCAGGGTCCGGATGATGCTCATTCCGACGTTTTTACTTCCGGTGAAGGCCACACCATCACAAAAAGGATGCTTCACCATCGACTCACCGAGCGCAGGTCCATTCCCGAAGACGACCTGGAGCACTCCCTCTGGAAGCCCTGCATCGCGGTAGGCGAGGTAAATCTCATAGGCAGTTCCGGGCGCGTCATCACTCGGCTTCAGAATGACCGAGTTCCCGCCCAGGAGGGCAGCCGAGGTCATTCCCGCGCCGAGTGCCATCGGGAAATTGAAGGGTGCGATCACCGAGAACACACCATAGGGTCTCAAGACATCCTGAGTGCGCTCATTGGGTGAAAGCTTTCCGAGAGACTGGATGAATCCGTTCGCTTGCTCCATTTGAGCCGCGTAGTAATCGAGCAAATCGGCCGATTCCTCGGCGTCTCCCAAGGATTCCATGCGGTTTTTCCCGACCTCGAGAGTCATCAATGCTGCAATCTTCATGCGCCGATCCCGCATGATCTCGGCCGCTTTCCGGGTGATCGCCACCCGATCCTGCCAAGCGGTCGAGCCCCAGGCCTTTTGAGCGGTTCGGGAGGCTTGAAACGCCTCGTTCAGAACCGAGTCGTTCACCACCGCGTATTGGGCTACGAGCTCACCCGTGTTCGTGGGATTCATTTTCCGGTTCATCCGGTCGCCCTGATAGGCCTTGCCATTCACGATCGAGGGAGTGGTCCATCCGAGCTCTGATCTCAGCGCCTGGTAGGCTTGATCGAATTCAGCATGGATCTGGTCCATGTTCGCGTTCAGGGCGGAATAAGTGATCTTGAAGGGTTTAGACATGGGTTTCTCCTCAGATTTCAAAAGTTTCGATGGCTGACTTCAGTAAGGCGACAC
The DNA here is from genome assembly GCA_947462765.1 of Bdellovibrionales bacterium. Lineage (GTDB taxonomy): Bacteria > Bdellovibrionota > UBA1018 > UBA1018 > CAIMNF01 > CAIMNF01. Next base: position 908 of record CANHQK010000020.1, on the reverse strand, counting down.
ACTCGTCGGAATCCTCGATCGTCATCAAGAGTGACGGGCCCAGGATCACGAGATCCCCGTTCACCCCATCTGCTTGTCCGTAATTCGGCCAAAGAATCAATCCGCGATCCTGGGCGTGCTGGACGAATTTCGGCGCGAATTTTTTCGAAACCGGAAAGGGAGTTTTTGTGGCCTTATTCTCGACGAATTCCACTCCTGCCATGTGGCCGATTCCCGTAATGGAACCCACATAGGGTAGGGCATGCAAGTGATGCTTGAGTTCTGAGAGAAAATGGGTCGAGACGGGGGCCGCTCGTTCGAGTACCTTCTCTTTCTCGAAGGTGCGGAGAACAGCCAGAGCTGTGGCAGCCATCGAGGGAGCGAGCATGTAGGTCTGGGCGTGCAAAAACCCCTGCGATGCGGCCTTCATGGTGTCGACATCGCTCTTCTTCACCAACACTGCGGCGACAGGCATGAGTCCTGCGTTCAGGCCCTTGCCGAGAACCAGAAGATCCGGTTTAAGCCCGTAGTGCTCGGCAGCAAAAAACTTACCCGTTCTCCCGGATCCGCAGAGCACTTCATCTGCAATCAGGAGGATTTCGTGCTTCTTGCAAATGCTCTGAATCCGATCGAAATAGCCCTTCGGCGGGATCCAGGCACCGGTCGAGGACCCGCTCACTGTTTCGAAAATGAAGCAACTGATGGTCGAAGCGCCTTCGCGCTCGATTAGGTTTTCGAGCTCTTGAGCGTAGAAATCGGCTCCTTGCTCGTGATATTCACGCAAGATCTCGTCCGGATCATTGCTCCGGGAAAGCGGAAAGCGGTAGCCGTAGGGCGTGCTCACGCTCAGGACCGGAGACAGGAGCGGGCCGTAGACTTTCTTATAATGAGGACGTCCTGAAGCTGAGAGGGCATAGAGCGTGTTACCG
>CANHQK010000019.1 GCA_947462765.1 Bdellovibrionales bacterium | reverse complement strand
CCGTGCCGTAATGCAGGGCGTGTGAGAACAGGCTGATCTTCGCCTCTTCTACATTTAGGATGGTCCCATTTAACCAGAGTTTGCTGCCACGTGCCATAATCCGCGCTCCTCTTGAGCCTCATGATTACCCGATGCATCCTAAAATATCAGCTAATCCTTACTGATAGAAATGGATCAGTTTTTCTTTTAGGTTGCCCAGGCCAGCCTCGAGAGTGAAGGTCCGGTCGGGCGAAAGCTGCTTGAACCAGGTTCGTTGCTGTTTGACGAGTTGCCGGTGGGAAAGAACGATTTCCTCACGCAGGCCCGGGATTCCCGGAGGAATCTTCCGGCCCGGGGGGAGTTCTCCCCGGAGGTACCGAACCACCTGTGCATATCCGACAGCCCGGAGGGTTCTCGATTCAGGATAATGGTCCATGAGGTGCCGGGTTTCTTCCACCCAGCCCCCTGCAAGCATGTGGTCCACACGGAGTCGGATTCGCTCCATGAGCTCCGGTGTTTCCCGATCGATCACCCAAAGTTGAAAGGATGGATCGGTCTGATCGCCCATCCCGGACTCGAGCTCCGAGGGCCTCCGTCCGGAGAGGTGGAAGATTTCGAGTGCCCGGACCATCCTGTAGCGGTCCGTGGGTCCGATCTTCGTTGCATGGGCGGGATCGAAGGTTGAGAGTTCTTGGTACAGGTCCTCGGTCGGTCGATCGGCAAGAGTGTTCCGGAATTCAGGGGACCCCTCCGGGGCATCCCAGAGGCCCTTTCGAAGGGCCTTCAGGTAGAATCCGCTACCCCCGACAATGAGAGCGCGCTTGCCCCGTGAATGGATCTCTGCGAGACGCTCGCGGCAGTCCTTGAGAAACCTCCCCGCATGATAGGTTTCGAGCGGATCGGCGATATCGATCAAATGGTGGGGGACCCGGGAGCGTTCCTCGATGGTGGGTTTGGCTGAGCCGATATCGAATCCCCGATAAAAACAGACGCTGTCGGCATTGATGATTTCTAGCCCGAGACTTGAAGCAACCTCCAAGGCCAGAGAAGATTTGCCGGAAGCCGTCGGCCCGCTCAGGATAATCGACTGAACCATTCTTCTACCTTGTTGCGCGAGAGGGTGATCGAGGTGGGACGGCCGTGAGGACAATTCCCGGGATGCTGGCACGAATAGAGCTTCCGAACGAGATCGCGTGCGGACGATTCGTGAATGGAATCTCCTGCCTTGAAGGAGGATCGGCAGGCTTCCATCGCGATTTTTTCGAACAGCACCTCATCCCAGGTCGGATGCTCAGGGCCGGCATTTTCGTTTTCTAACCGCTCAAGCAGGTTCCGAAGTCGTTCGGGCAGGGTTCCAGAACCCCATATGGCCGGGATGGCCCGGAAAACAACCGACTCTTCTCCGAAGACCTCCGCCTCGAATCCGAGCGGTTTGATCCAGTCGAGCTTGGTTCTCAGCCCGATCAGCCGATCCGTTGGGAACTTCACCACCTCGGGGACCAGAAGTTGTTGGGTCTCGCATCCTTGTTTTCCGAGTATTCCCTTTTTGATCTGCTCATAACGGACGCGCTCATGTGCCGCGTGTTGATCGATCAGGGTGATTCGGTCGTCTTTTTCGAATGCGAGGTAAGTTGCAAACCAGACTCCACGGTATTCACCGATCGGAGTCGAATCGAAAAATGCGGGGGTGGAGTTCGAAGTGATTGTTCCGGCCTGGATCGACTCCGGAGTCAGAAACGGTGTCGACTCCCGACCCCAGTTCGGATGCCAGTTGGGAGGTGAGAAGCGCGAATCCGGACCCGGCCCAGAATCCTGGAAGGCCGGTCGACCCAACAAGCGCTCGAAAGCGGCATCACAGAGGGCGTAGATCTTTCGGGACTCGAGAAAACGGATCTCTGTCTTTCCGGGATGGACGTTGACGTCGAGTTCGTCAGGTGGAAGATCGATCCGGACCACGCAAACTGGAAAATTTCCGGGTAGAAAAGACTGCTTCAGTGGATTGAGAATCGCCGATTGCAAGGTGCGATCGCGGAGGGCGCGTCCATTCACGATCTGATACAGGCCCCGGGTGTGGGGCAGGCTCAATCCCTTGAGCCAGATCACCCGAATCGAATAGGCGCCGGGAAGCTCAGTTTCGACGACCTCGAAGGGATTGTCATCCGCGAGCATTCTGACTGTCCGATCCTTCAGATTCTCAGCCGGGAGTTCGAGCAGATTCTTATCTTCGTTCCGGAGGGTGAAGGCCACCTCAGGATGAGTGAGTGCGAGACGCTCGATGATCTCGCGCACAGCCGAGGTTTCGGCTCCGGTGGATTTCAGGAACTTCAATCGAGCCGGAATCTGCGAGAAGAGCGAGGCTACGCGCACGCGGGTGCCATGGGATGATCCTAGAAAAGAGATGTTCGGGACTTGCCGGGATTCCACGCGCTCGGCCGCACTTTGGGCGAGGCGGATCTCATGTGTGGTGTCGGAGCCGGATGTCCTCGAGACCACCGAAAGCTCGGACACTGAAGCGATGCTCGGTAGCGCCTCTCCCCTGAATCCGAGGGTGTTCAGCCGCGATAGATCTTCGAATTCCCTGATCTTGCTGGTGGCATGCCGACCGATGCAGACTTCGAGATCTTCACGGGGCATCCCGGAACCGTTGTCCGTGACTTCGATCAACTCGGTTCCACCTCGAATGAGGCGGACTTCGATAGCACGCGTTCCGGCATCGATCGCATTCTCGCAGAGCTCCTTCACCACGCTCGCGGGACGCTCCACCACTTCACCTGCAGCGATGCGCTCGGCGATCAGGGAGGGAAGAATCCGGATCTTTCCCATGTCAGGGCCGCCGTTCAGACGGCGACTGTGACGCGATTGCGGCCACCTTTTTTGGACTCATAAAGAGCCTTGTCGGAGGCCTTGATCAGGTCGGTCGCGGTTTCCATCTCGGTTTTCAGCTCAGCGACTCCGAGACTGGTGGTTACCGGAATCCTTTGCCCCTCGTAATTGAACTCGTGCATCTGGACCTTGCCCCGGATGGTCTCAGCGATCTTGGCGGCGTCGGTTGCCGTGGTGGAAGGCATCATCAAGCAGAACTCCTCTCCGCCATAGCGTGCGAAGATGTCTTTCTTTTGGATGACTCCCAGACCCCGGACGAGATTGGTGAATTCCTTCAGTACGAAGTCACCGCCCTCATGCCCGTAGGTGTCATTCACTTTTTTGAAGTGGTCGAGATCGAAGAACATGAGGGTAATCGGAGTGGAAAGGGCCTTGGCGCGCTTCACTTCCGCCTCGATGGCCTCGAGGAAATATCCTTTGTTGAAGCATTTGGTCATCGGATCGGTATTGGCCGCCTGGTTGAGATTTCCGTAAAACACGATCTCAAGCTCCCCTGCGGGTAGGTACTTCACGATGGAGTTTCCGAGCTTGATCATGTCCTCTTTCGAGAGGGTGACCACATTCCCCGGCTCGAGCTTCTTGCTGTTGACGGAAGTCCCGTTCGAAGAACCGAGGTCTTCGATGGTGACCGAGCCGCCCGATTGTTTGATCCGGGCGTGTTTACGCGAGATGGAGTTGTCCGGGATCGAGATATCCGCTGCCGGATCCCGTCCGATCACCATCTCATCAGCGGTGATGAAGTACCGGTGTCCCTGCGGAGTCCCCTTGATTAGGATCAGACAGGCCGGTTGCTCCTTCGCTTTCTGGAGTTCACGGTTGATCGTCTCCTGGTCGAAACCGAGGATCGCAGTGCGGTCTTTTGAATCAAAATCGCTGTTAGCCATGGCCTCACTATCTTAAAGTAAAGCGCACGCAAATGAAAGAGGAGCTACAGCCGGGAAAAACCAGTCAGTTTTCCGGCTGGCGGAATGCGTTATCTCATTCGCGATGGAGTCTCAGCCGATGAACCGCGTCCGTCGGTTCTTCGGTCTTCAGCCGCCGTTTGATCTGTTCGAGGGTTTCGCGGATGTACACCTTTCCTTCCTCCACCCCCGGCTGATCGAAAGGATCCACACCGAGGAGATGCCCCGTGTAGGCCGTCAGAACGGACAGGGTGAAGAAGAAAGCTCCGAGGGCCTCTTCCGAAAGAGAATCGAGCTGAAGTTGGAGCGCGGGTCGACCCTGGTTTTTCATCACCTTTTGAATGGCCCTGAACTCGGTGTCGAGCAGGGATCCGAGCTCCTGGCCTTCCAGCAGGTCGAAGGTTTTGACCGGGAAATGAACCGATGGAATCGGAACCTTGGGTCCGAAGTCCTGGACATTCACAAACCAGATCACCTTGTCCGCCGGACCGTCACGGAGGAGTTGGAGCATCGAGTGTTGATCCACTGCGCCGAGCGAGGGGACTGCGGTGAATCCTTTGCCGTCTTTTCCGAGACTCTCTGACCAGAGCTGGACCCACCAGGCAGCGGCCTGACGGAGCGGGGTCGTGTAGGGCATCATCACGTGGATGGGGTGACTCGTACGCTTCCTCAAGAGTGATACCGCCCAGGTCAGAAAAAGATTTTTTTCGAGAGTCGCACGCTCGCAATAATCCCTGATTTTCTTCGCTCCCAGCAGGAATGCATCCAGATCGAGACCCGCGAGAGCCGCCGCGAACAAACCAACCGGAGTGAATACGCTGAAGCGTCCGCCGACAGAGGGGGCGATTTCCAGTGTGGAAACACCTTCCTTGCGTGCGAATTCTAGCAACTCCCCTTTGGCGGGATCGGTAATCGCGACAGTCTGGGCGGCGGCACGTGGTGAGCCGAGAGCTTGAACCAGCCAGTTCCAGGCAAGCATGAAAATAGAGATCGTTTCATAGGTGGTGCCGGATTTGGTCACCACGCACACCAAGGTCTCCTCGGGCTTCAACCGGGCGATCCGGTACTGCCAGTCGATCGGATCCGGGTTTTCGAAAAAGTGAAACTGTATTGCTGAGGTGGTCCGGTGTTTGAGAGCGTCGATCAGACAGAGAGGTCCGAGACTGCTCCCGCCGATGCCGATAAACAGGCAATGGCGGATCCGGGAGTCCCCCTTGAACCGCTCCGCCAGATTCCGGCAAGCCTCGATCTGAGAAAGTTCGGGATCAATCACCGCATCGTAAAATCCGGAGGACCGGGCACGAAGCCCTTCCAGGGTAGCCAGCCATTTGCTGTGGGCCTCCTCACGCTCCTGGGGTTGAATCTCGGTATTAAGTCCGCTCCAATCAAGGAGGAGGGGGGAGTTTCCAAAACGGGATGCACTGATCGACATGGGCGGATCGTAGCCGAAAGCCTGAAAAATGAAAAGAGACCATCACGGGGCTTCAGCTGTGCTTCAGGGCCCTGGAAATCACCAATCGCTGGATCTGGTTGGTGCCCTCGACAATCTGGAGCATCTTCGCTTCTCGCATGAGACGTTCCACCGGGAACTCGCGGGTGTAGCCGGAGCCCCCCAGGATTTGTACGGCGTCCGTCGTGACCTTCATGGCCATATCGGTGGCGATCACTTTGGCTTGAGCGGCCTGGATCGAGAATGGAAGGCCCTGGTCTTTCAGAAATGCGGCCTTCTGTACGATGAGTTTCGCCGAGTGGTACTCATTCAGCATGTCAGCCAGCATGAATCCCACACCCTGAAAATCAAGGATGGGTTTGCCGAACTGCTCACGTAAATTGGCGTGCCGAGTTGCGCATTCGATGGCCGAGCGAGCGAGCCCGAGGGCGGTGGCTGCAATCGTGATCCGGCCCGAGTCGAGCGCTGCGAAAGCGACCTTCATGCCGTCACCTTCTTCGGCGATCAGGTTTTCAGCGGGGACGCGAACCTCCTCCAGGAGCACTTCCATGGTGTGGGAGATGTTCATGCCCATTTTTTTCTCGCGCTTACCCATCTGAATGCCCTTCATTCCTTTTTCAAGGATGAAGGCCGAGACGCCTTTGGCTCCCGGTCCGCCGGTGCGGGCCATGGCAATGAACACATCAGCCTCGTCGGCCTGGGTGATCCAGAGTTTGGTTCCGTTCAGGATATAATGGTCGCCCTGGCGTTGAGCAGTGGTCCGGAGGCTCGCTGCATCGGAGCCGCTCCCGGCCTCTGAAAGAACAAAGGACCCGATTCCCTCGCCCGAGGCGAGTTTCGGAATGTACCGTTTCTTCTGGTTCTCGTTCCCTTGTTTCTCGAGTATGACTTGAGGAAGTCCCGTGACGGCGATACTGACGGCATAAGCCCCGCTCTCAGCCGCGATCTCTTCGATGGCCCCGATGTATTCCTGATACCCGAGACCCGCTCCTCCGTAGGTTTCGGATGCAGGGATGCCGGTGAGTCCGAGGCTACCGAGTTCCCGGATGAGATCGCGCCGGAAGGTTCCTGTTTCTTCGTCGTGCTCGACAATCGGACGGATCCGTTCCTGCGCGAATTTACGCGCCAGGTGGCGGATCTCGACTTGGGCCTCGGTTTCGAATGTTGTATCGAAAATCATACTTTCTCTCCGTAAACCGGGAAACGTAGGCAGAGTTCCTTCACCTGATGACGGATTTTAGCGAGCGTATCGGCATCTCCTTTGGACAAAACGGCGTCGCGGATCCAAACCGCGATTTGCCTCATTTCAAGCTCCTTGAGTCCGCGGGTGGTCATAGCAGGAGTGCCCACCCGGATTCCGCTCGTGACGAAAGGCGAACGCTTCTCGTTCGGAACCGTATTCTTGTTCACAGTGATGCCGGCAAGGTCCAGCCAGGCTTCGGCTTCTTTTCCTGTCACTTCACCCGTGTGGCTCTGAGAAAGGTCGATCAGCATCAGATGGTTGTCGGTGCCGTGGGTGACCAACCGGAATCCGAGACTCATCAGTGAATCGGCGAGCGTCTTCGCATTGCGAATCACCTGCTCCTGATAGGATCTGAATTCGCCTGTGAGCGCCTCGCCGAAGGCCACTGCCTTCGCGGCGATCACATGCATGAGCGGTCCCCCTTGGATACCGGGGAAAATGAGGGAGTTGACCGCTTTCAGGTTTTCTTGGGAGCACAGAATGATTCCGCCCCGGGGACCCCGCAGTGTTTTGTGCGTGGTCGAAGTGGTGTAGGCGGCATGCGGAATCGGGCTCGGGTGGAGTCCGGCCGCGATCAACCCCGCGATGTGCGCCATGTCGACCACCAATTTGGCTCCGACCTCGGTGGCGATCTCACCGAAGACTTTGAAGTCGATGATCCTGGAATAGGCGCTCGCTCCGGCGATGATCACTTTTGGACGCTCCAACTTGGCCATCTCCCGGATTTGATCGTAATCCAAGAGGTCATTCGCAGGATTCAGTCCGTAGTGGACGGCACGGAAAAGTTTTCCGGAGAAATTCACCGGGCTGCCATGGGTCAGGTGGCCGCCGTGTGACAGACTCATCCCGAGAATCGTGTCTCCCGGCTGCAGGAGCGAAAGGTAAACTCCCATGTTCGCGCTAGAACCGGAATGGGGTTGGACATTGGCGGCCTCGGCTCCGAATAGCTTGCACACCCGCTCGATTGCGAGGGTCTCGGCTTTGTCGACGTTCACGCATCCCCCGTAGTAGCGCTTACCGGGATAGCCTTCGGCATACTTGTTGGTTAAAATCGATCCTTGCGCCTCCATGACCGCGCGTGAGGCGTAGTTTTCGGATGCGATGAGCTCGAGGCCCTCTTCTTCCCGTGCACACTCGGCCGTGATGGTGGCAAAGAGCTCAGGATCGGCATGTTTCAGTGACTTTGTGAAGTTGGGGTTTTGGCTCATTTCAGGGGTTCTCCCAGTTTTTGGACCCGCCGGACATGACGTTCACCGGATTCGGGGGTGGCGTTTAAAAAAGCTTTGATCACTTCAATCGCTTCCTCAGGATTGAGGAAGCGGGCACCGAGGCAGAGCACATTGGCGTGATTGTGTTCACGTCCCAGGCGCGCGATCTCCGGTGATTCCGCGAGAACCGCCCGGATTCCCGGGTGACGGTTGGCTGCGATGCTGACACCGACGCCGCTCCCGCAAATGAGGATCCCGAGCGAAGCGGAAGCCCCCGTTTTGAGGAGCTCACGGGCGAGCGCGTGGGCGTAGTCGGGATAATCGACGCTGTCCAATGAGTGGGTTCCGAGATCCGAGAAGGTGACCCCCAGGGCGCCTGCACGTTTCTTCAAGGCTTCTTTCAGCTCGAATCCGGCGTGATCGGATGCGATCAGGAGGTTCATGGAGTCCCCGCCTTCTTGAAGACCAGGGATACATTGGTTCCGCCGAATCCGAAACTGTTGCTCATGGCCGCAGTCACGGGTTTCCGGACGGCGGTATGAGCGGTGAAATCAAGACCGGTTTCAGCGCACTTCGGATCCAGGTTGTCGAGATTGATGGTGGGTGGAATCACCGAATCCCGAATCGCCAGGATCGAAAAAGCAGCCTCGATCGCTCCGGCCGCACCGAGAAGGTGTCCGGTCATGGACTTCGTCGAACTCACATGGAGGTCTTTCGATTCCGGAAAAAGTCGCTTTACGGCCAAAGCCTCTTGAACATCCCCGAGCGGAGTGGAGGTACCGTGGGCGTTCACATAGGAAACGGATCCTGGATTCAATCCGGCATCTTCGAGAGCGAGTTTCATGGCACGGTAGCCGCCGGCTCCGTCTTCAAGTGGAGCGGTGATGTGATAGGCGTCAGCCGTCGCTCCGTAACCGGCGATCTCGGCGTAAATCCGCGCCGCTCGGGCCCGGGCGCATTCGAGTTCTTCGAGGACGAGGATCGCTGCGCCTTCACCCATGACAAATCCGTCCCGAGCGGTGTCGAAGGGTCGCGATGCTTTCGCGGGCTCCTCGTTGCGGGTCGAAAGGGCGCGCATCGAGGCAAAACCTCCGATACCGAGTGCGCACACCACGGCTTCGGCTCCTCCGGCCAGCATGACCTTCGCTTCGCCCCTTTGAATCGCCCGGAAGGACTCCCCGATGGAATGAGCGCTTGAAGCGCAGGCGGATACCGAGCAGGTGTTGATGTTGCGGGTGTCGAGCAAAATGGAGAGTTGCCCGGCCGCCAGGTTCGGAATCACTTGTGGAATGAAAAACGGGGAGATTCGGCGAATGCCCTTGTCGCGATAAGTATCGTGGGTTTCTTCGATTCCTGGAAGCCCTCCCATTCCGACACCGATGTTGATACCGATGTCCTCAGGCGAGATGCGGTCTCTTGCCGAATCGAGCCCGGAATCCGCATAGGCTTCGAGTCCTGCGACCAGAGCCAAGTGGATGAACCGGTCCATTCGTTTCATTTCTTTCGGAGAAACGGCTTGGGTGAGGGGGGCATGGTCAGGCCCTCTCGGGTGGAGGGGGTGGGGCAGGGCCGAGGTGGGATCGAAGCCCTTCACCTCGCCGGCGATTCGACAGGAGCAATCCTGCGGATCGAACAGAGTGATAGGCGCGATTCCCGAACGGCCTTCGATGACGGCATTCCAACTACTCTCCCGGGTCAGTCCGACCGGACTCACGATTCCGATGCCGGTGACGGCAACGCGGTGGCTTCCATAACGTGACATGCCCGGAATTTAACCAAACCGGCCCCGAAAGGGAAACAGGAAAGCATTGCGGGATTCGTTGCTTGGTGTGGTGCGTTAGCGAAATGGGTGACGCGCCTCTCAAATTGCCTATACAAAGGCACGCTAGCGGGGTAGCGTCCTGCGCCATGAAGCGCCTGATCATTCTTGTTTCTGTTCTCGTGACTGTATTTCTGACCCTGACCGCTTGCGATCCTGTGCCTCGCCGGACCTTGACCACTGACGAGAAGTTGGCTGACCTGGCTTGGATCTATTCACAGTTTGGTGAGAACTACGCCCCCCTTGAGATGAAGCAGAGACTCCATGGCTTTGACTACGGGCAGTTGAAGCGCGAGACCAACGAAGCGGCGGCGCTCACCCGCGACAATGACGAGTTCTATGCTTTGATGATGAAGTTTGTCGCGCGCTTCAAGGACGCTCACACCTCCGCTGCGCTCACCAACGCCTCTTTGCCGAACCGGGCGCAGGTGGCGTTTTTGGGCTTCGGCGGGTATCGCGATGGGGATGATCTCATGGTGAGCCAGTTGCTCCCGACCATTGACCCGAAGTCCGAGTATCCTGTGAAGGTCGGAGACAAGATCCGCAAATTGGACGGGAAGACGCTGCGCGAGCAGATCGAGTCCGTCCTGGTACCGCTCCGGGACCTCGGAAACGAGGAAGCCAATATCACGTTTCACATGAACAAGCTGTTCACCCGGATCTCGACCCAGAATGGATTACCGGAAGGAAAGGACGCGGTCCTGACCGTGGAGAGAGACGGAAAGAGTTTCGAGGTCACGCTTCCGTGGGTGGTTCGCGATCTGTACCAGTTCCGTCTGGAACAGGACAAGGCCAAGGCCGCTCAGGATAAGAAGAGCGGCAATTTCATGATGGTGTCGGATGACCGGGCGGAATCGGGAGTGTTTTCGTTCAGGTTCATGGGGTTCGATGGACGGGCGGAAATGCCGATCGATCGCCTTCAGAGTGTTCTGCGCGGGGTCCGAAAAACCTTTGCAGACGGATTCCGGTTTATCGATGGGATCGAGACCTGGAGCCCGGTAGAGAGTAAGGTCGGGGCCGCGGCAGATGCCTCTCCTCTCGAGGCGCTTTCGAAACGCCGGTTTGTCCTTGAGAACGCTGTCTCGATCGATGTGGCGAAAACCTATCCCGCTTATGTGGCTCCGGTTCGCCCGCTCGATTCGACCGGTAAACCGACCAAGAAAAAAGAGCTCGTCGGATATATCCTGATCGACACTTTTTCTCCCCAGCAAGAGGAGAGCACGGTGATTTCGGAATTCAAAGCGACTCTGAAGGCCATGCAGTCCCTCGGTGTCGAGCGACTGATTCTGGACACGATCAACAATGGCGGGGGCTCTTTGGTGCTCGGGATGAAGATGGCTCAGGCGCTCTCCTCGACCCGGATCGAGATGCCGAAGATGCAGTTCCGTCTCTCGGACAGCTGGTTGGATCAGTTCGAATCGGAGTCGATGAATGCGAGCAATGACTCGGAACGGGAAATCTCCCGGAGAACCTTGGAGGATTTCGAATCCCAGAGACGTGCCGGATTGAGGTTGTCAGCTCCGGTATCGGCCGAGGTGCTGGCCCCGTTCTCGATCAGCCCGAATACGGCGGTCGAGGATGGGTTCAAGATCGTTTTGCTCGTGAACGAGATGTGTGCCTCGATGTGCGACATTTTTGCGGCGATGCTGCAGGATAACGGGATGGCCACGGTGATCGGCCAGCGCACGATGGGGGCCGGTGGGAATGTGGTGAGCTACAACCAGGCTCCGAATAGCCACTTGGATTTGCGTCAGACAGAGTCGCTGATCGTACGCAAGGACAGGAGCGTCGATCCTCAGGGTTATATCGAGAACTTCGGGATCCGTCCGACGGTGGAGCTGAAGACGTTTGGGATGGCGAGGGAGAAGTACAAGGGGGCGGTGCAGAAGGGTGCCGCGATGTTGGTGACCGCAAACTGACCCCTTTCGCTGTGGATTTCACTTCACTCGGGGGTGAGAATCCGATTGTGATAGTCAACATAAATAGCCAGATGATCCTTTAGGCCCTGGATCGTTTTTGTCGTACACCAGGTTCTTCTGAGTAGGCGATTCATGTTCGCTCGCATCATTGCGCAGGTGTGATTGAGTGCGAATAGTGGATCAAAGGCGAGCTTCTTCAGCTCTCCCTGACCCGTGATTGCACCCCGACCTCCGGGGGTGGTTTCATGGTGAGCCCGAGGGAAGTGCATTTTCAGTACTTGAGGGTAATGCGGATTTTGGTCTGATAGGAATTCCGCATCTGGGGCGACCAATGGAACGAGCCGCTTTAGCAGACGATTCCAGCCCATCTTTCGCTCGTCCTTACGGGGACCGTACTTGTGCCTGGATTTTTTTGCGAGTAGCCCCTTTGCCGGCATACGGGATACCTGAAAACCGATGATTTTTCGAGTGTTTGGTTCAACAGCCAGCGCCACACTCAGGGGTTTCAGTTTGGTGTGTTCGAGGGTTTCGAGGTCATCGAATTGTATTCTCTTCAAACGATCCGTCCTGTAGGAGGAGATTCGCTGATCTTCGCGCTTCCTACATTCATTTGAAATGAACTTGAAGTAGCGAACTACGGTTTTCTTATCGACACCCAATAGGCGTGCGGCTCGCCTTTGGGATACTGTAGAGGCCATGAGTCGATAGAGCGGCTCAACAATACGTCTCTTTTTTTGTCGGTAGCGTGGAGAGCCTGTGCTTTGTGAAAAATTGAGTCCACAGGAACGGCAAATAAATCTTCTGATTCGTCGGCTATCGCATGCGCGGAAGAATGTACCATTTGCGATCACGGATCCGCTTTCCGGACCCCGGTTTTTATGAGAGTCGCACTTTAAACGAGGGCAGCCTGGTTTCATGAGGGACAACCTCACAAAAACCAGGCCAATCCTTGTTTGTTGATGAATCAATCAGCAGCGAAAGGGGGCAGTTGGTCAGTGGTTCGCGCTGGCCTTCGCATTGATGTAATTGATCACATCCCCCACGGTCTTCATCTTCTCGGCTTCTTCATCGGGGATGTCCATGTCGAATTCTTCTTCCATGGTCATCACGAGTTCGACGATATCAAGGCTGTCTGCACCGAGGTCTTCGATGAAGGATGCTGCCGGCTTCACTTTTTCCGATTCAACCGCGAGCTGGTCGCAAATGATCGTACGGACTCTGTCTTCTGTATTCGTGGACATTTCTGTCTTCTCCTTTATGATCGCTTGAAAACGATTCCGGTGTTTTAATGCGCCGGGGCCTAAATGTAAAGTCCACCGTTCACTCCGATCACCTGACCGGTCAGGTATCGGGCGCCATCAGAGGCTAAAAATCCAACCATTTCAGCCACATCTGCTGCTTGCCCCAAGGTTCCGAGCGGGATGTTCCGGGTGATTGCTTCTTTCTGCTCCGGGGTCAGGGCTCCCGTCATCTCGGTTTCAATGTACCCGGGAGTCACGGCATTCACCCGGATGTTGCGTGAGGCGAGCTCCTTGGCCAGACTTTTCGTCAATCCGATCATGCCAGCCTTCGCAGCAGCATACGCCACTTGGCCCGCATTCCCCATTTCGCCGACCACCGACGAAATCTGGATAATCGATCCGGTCCGTTGTTTCATCATGAGACGGGCCGCTTCCTTCGAACAGAGAATCGCACTCGACAGGTTCGTTTCAAGGGTCCGGTCCAGGCTTTCTTTCTTCAGTCTCAGGATCAGTGAGTCTTCCGAGATTCCGGCATTGTTCACCAGAACCCGGAGCGGGTGGGGGGACTCGGAGATCCTCTGGAATGCGGTGTGAATCTCCTCTTCTTTCGAGACATCGAAGCGCATGAGCTCAGCCGAGCCTCCTTGGCTGACAATCTCCCGAACCACTTCAATGGCGCGAGCCTCATTCGACACGTAGTTCACGACCACATGATACCCAAGGGCCCCTAGTTTTTTCGAGATCGCGGCACCGATTCCGCGTGACCCTCCGGTGACCAGGGCAAGGCCTTTCAATGTCGAGATCATGGGCGGATTCCTTTTTCTGCCGCTTTCAAAGTCTCCAGGTCAAAAACGGGAATGGTTTCAAAAGAGGCGTTCTTTGATTTTGCAATACGCTTGGCAAGCCCTTGCAGGACTTTGCCCGGTCCGAATTCGATTGCACGGCTCACACCGGAATCGAGCAGATGGGAAACGCTCTGACTCCACAGGACCGAGTGGTCGACCTGCTCTTCGAGCAAGGGGAAGACCACTCCTGGCTCGGAGGTGGGGATTGCCGTCCGATTGGGAATGTAGGGGGTTTTCAGGGCTTCAGGAAGACCTCGGCCTCTGGCTGAGGCGAACTCTTCCATCATCCGTCCCCGGGCGGGCGCCATCAAGGAGCTGTGGAAGGGGGCGCTCACTGCCAATCGTTTCACCATCACTCCCCGGATTCCCTTCGAAGAAACGGTTTTTTCGAACAGCTCAACAGCATCCACTGAGCCGGACACCACCACCTGCCCGGGAGCATTGTAATTGGCGCATTCCACTGCACACTTTACGGTGGTCTCGACTCCAGCCGGGCCCGGAGTCCTCAGGGCTCGGGCAGCTTCACCCGCCTCCCGGCACCACGCCTCGACATCCGCATCGTCCGCTCCGATCACGGCAGCCATGGTACCCTGTCCAAGCGGCACGGCCATTTGCATGGCTTGTCCGCGGACCCGGACCCAGGCGATCGCATCGGCGAAAGGGAAGGCCTCTGAGGCCACGAGTGCGGAATATTCCCCGAGGGAGTGTCCCAAATGGACCGAGGTTTTCAGTCCCAGTACCGATTCCGCCACCCGGAAACACCCGGTGGAAACCGCGAGGATGGCAGGCTGAGCATTCTCAGTGAGGGTGAGATCGGATTCAGGACCTTCAAACAGGAGCGTTTTCAGATTCAAACCGAGCGTGTCCGAAGCTTCCTCGATCGTTTGACGAAACACGGTGAATTCGTCATAGAGCTCACGCCCCATGCCGACACTTTGCGAACCCTGTCCTGGAAAGAAACCTGCGATCACCTGTCATACCCTCCAAAAAACGAAAAACCCCCGGTGGAATGGATCCGCCGGGAGTCTCTCTACGAATTGATGCCGAAGTGAGGACCCTGTCGGATCCCGGCGCTCAGGCCTGGGCAGAAGCAGACTTGGACGTCTTCTTCTTGGCTTCGAACAGACCGTTCTTGATCGCCTTGATCGATACGGTGTGCGAGCGCACAGGAGTGTGAGTGAACTCACAAGTGGATTCAGAAATCGGATCCAGTTTGTAAGCTGCGGAATAGCGGCGCATGTTGCGACGGCTGCGAGAACTTTTCTTCTTAGGAACTGCCATGGTCCTTGTACCCTTTCGATTGAAATTTTTAGAAACCTGAAGTTCCTCTAACTGCCGGAATTTGTCAAGAAAAAGCTTGACGCTCCCGCGGGATTGGGGCACCCCTGTAGAGTCAGGAAACCATCCGCATGAAAAAAGGCTCCCCTGTTTCGAAAAAACCGAACAAAATCAAAAGCAAGGTCAAGGGTCCCTCCAAGGTCCTGAAGCAGGTGAAGCAGCTTGCCCAAGGTCTTGCCCGGGCTATGTCGGCGAAGCCGGCCAAAAAGGCCCAGACAAAACCCGCACCGAAGACTTCGAAGGCAGCCAAGGCCACTGCACCTGTCAAAAAGGGATCTTCAAAAGTCGAGGCGAAGGTCGAGGCCAAGTCTAAAAAGGCGAAGGCCACTCCTGCTGTAAAAGCTGTGCCGCCCAAATCGGTTCCTTCGAAGACAGCGGCACCCAAAGCGGCTCCTGCCAAAGCCCAGGCCAAAAAGGGCAAGGGCGAGGATCAAGGGGTGCTTCCTCTCCCTGCGGTGGCTCCGTTGGTGAAACCCGGTAAAGGGGCGAAGGGTCAGGCTTCGGGCAGTTCTGAGTCCACAGCCTCTGTATCCGGAGGGAAGGGGCGTTCCGGGAAGGGCACCAAGCCGGCTCTCCAGGTGCACAATGAAAAAATGTGTCGTGAGACCGGTTGTGAAAATTCGGCCACCACCAAGGGTTACTGCAGGCTCGATTACATCAAGAATTGGAAGAAGATCAAACGCAAGGAGATGATCCTGAAAGAGGGCAAGCTGAACCAATATATCGAAGAGTTGGTCAGCAAGTACCCGGACAAGTACATCGATGTGATCCGTCAGGACCTGTCCTCAGAAGTGAATTTCAACAAAGTGATTCACGATCTCGAACTGGACGAGTCGATGGAAGACCTCGACTACGATAGTGATTCCATCGATTCCCTGATCGGAAGCATCCGTAAGGAAGACGACGGTTTCGACGATACCGATTTCTGAATCTGAGTTCAGGGCTCAGTGGAGGCCGGTCGGGGTATTGCCGCCATGACCGTTTTTGCGGCCCTGGATCGCATCGAGTCGTTCTCCGAGGAAGTCTTCAGCCTCTTTACGCTTTTCTTCCATGTTCTTACCGGAGTCCTCTTGATAATCCGGATCGTGCTTCCTGAGCCAATCTTCGGTCAGGGCGTCGAGCACGGGATTCGACTTGTCGATTTTTACGTGAACCTCGATTTTCGAGTGTGATTCCGGTTTGATTGGACTCCATTGAAACGGAGCTTCCTCGAGGGCTCCCAAGGACTGATCGGCGATTTGGGTGATTCTCTCGGGGAAGGCCGGATCGAGGTAGTGTTGAAACACCGATCCCGCCGCGTCGAGGCAGGCAGAGAGAAGCTCGATCAGTGCCGGCTTTTCGGAGTTCGGGTCATAGTCCGCACTTCCGAATACCGTGGTTGCTGAAATCTGACTCGGACCGTGGGTGAGAGTGATGGCGAGCAGGATCTCATTTTCATAAATCGCTCCACCCGCACGGAAACCCGATTCAGGATGGATCTGGCGGATGGCTTCCAGGCCTTCTTGCAGGCCTTGAGAGAGGGTTTCCTCCACCAGTCGGATGAAATCAACCGGTAGCGGCCCCGGTGCCCCTTCGGGTGCGGTCATCAAGCTTTTTTTCCTGCGTTCCCATTTCATGGTCATGGATCAAATGACTCCTTCGCGGACCCGGTTCAATTGAGGAGGGAATTCCTCCAGTTTGACGCTTGTATTTAGCCTACGTGCGCCCCGTTGTATAGTGAATTGGACCTTGTCGTCGGGCTTGAGTTTTCCAAGCTCCCGTTCGAGTTCGATTCCTTCCTTAATTTTTTTGCCGTTGATTTCGATCAGGATGTCTCCGATTCGCAGTCCGCTCGAGTCCGCCGGAGCCGAGTCCACCAGGTTCAGGATCACAATCCCATGCTCGACCGGAAGACTGTACATGTAAGCAAGGGTGGGGGTCACCTGTCGGGTGATCACCCCCAACCAGGGGCGCCTCACCCTGCCGTATTTTTTAAGGCTCTCGAGAACGGTTTTTGCGTCATTGATGGGGATGGCGAATCCGATGCCACCGAACTGACCCGATCGCGAGAAAATCGCCGAGTTGATTCCGATCACTTCGCCCTTCGTATTGAAAAGGGGCCCTCCGCTGTTCCCCGGGTTGATGGCCGCATCAGTCTGGAGATAGTTGTCGAAGGGGCCCTGTCCGATATTCCGGTTTTTCGATGAGATGATTCCTGCGGAGACCGAATAATCGAGACCGAATGGATTACCGATTGCGATCACCGGTTCGCCGATCCTGACCCGGTCAGAATCACCGATACGGACCGGCAGCATCATGGAGGGCGGTTTGCCGTTCCTGTCCCGGAGTTGCAAGAGGGCGATATCGGTCTTGGGATCCTTGCCGACGATTTTGGCTCCGAACTGACGCTTATCCTTCAAGGTGACCACGATGTCGACGGCCATGCTCTCGGCGGCCTGTTCGATCACGTGGTAGTTCGTCAACAGGTGACCCTCGAGATCAATGAGAAATCCTGTGCCGAGGGAGCCGGTCTGCTGGTCCTCGGGAATGCCGAAGTACTGCAGAAAATCTCCCCAGCCGGCAGCTTTGAACTGGCGCCGTTGGTCAATTCGGGTCGAAATGTGGACCGCCGAAGGGGCCATTCGATCCACCAGGTCGGGAAGATTTTCCGGATTGAAGGGACCGGCGAAAACGGTGAGCGGGATCAATGCGGCGAATAAAACTTGTGCTGAAAATCGCATGGAATTCGGAATAATCCGAAGCTCATGACATTGCAAGGCCGAAGGCCTTTGGCTAGAGTGGGGGCATGAATTCAAACATCGTGATCACCGGTTATGCCCGCACTCCTATCGGCTCCTTTCAGGGAGCGCTTGCTTCGATGACAGCTCCCGCGCTCGGTGCCCATGCGATCCGCGCCGCGCTTCAGCGGGCTGGAGTCGACGGAAGCCGGGTTTCAGAAGTCATCCTGGGCAACGTGCTCACAGCAGGAGTGGGGCAGGCGCCCGCCCGGCAGGCGCTCATTGCGGCAGGTCTTCCGGTATCGGTGCCGGCGCTGACCCTAAACAAGGTCTGCGGAAGCGGCATGAAAGCGGTGATGCTCGGGGCCCAGTCCTTGATGACCGGAGAAAGTGAGATCGTCGTTGCCGGTGGTCAGGAGAGCATGTCGAATGCTCCCTACCTGCTGCCCCAAGCCCGGGGTGGATTCCGGATGGGGAATTCCCAGGTCCTTGACTCCATGATCCACGACGGTTTGTGGGATCCCTACCATTCCCAGCACATGGGGAACTGCGGAGAGATCTGTGCCAAAGAATTCGCCTTCACGCGCGAGGCGCAGGATGCTTATGCCATTCTGAGTTATCAGCGCGCCCAGGCCGCTCAGTCTCGAGGCGCTTTCGCCGATGAAATCGCACCCATGACCCTGAAGGGCGCGAAGGGAGAGTCCGTACTGTTCGAGCATGACGAGGCACCGGGCAAGGTGAAGTTTGACAAGATTCCGACCCTGAAACCCGCATTTGACAAAACGGGCTCAGTCACCGCTGCGAATGCATCGAGTCTGAACGACGGAGCTGCGGCACTGGTTCTCATGCAAGGCGATCTTGCGCAGAAAACCGGAGCCCGCCCGATTGCCCGGATTGTTTCCATGGCGACTCACGCCCAAGCACCGGAGTGGTTCACGACCGCACCTGTCGGAGCCATGAGGGCGGCTCTTAAAAAAGCCGGATGGAATGTCGGAGACGTTGATCTCTTCGAGGTGAATGAGGCATTCGCTGTGGTGGCGATGGCAGCCGAAAAAGAACTTTCGATTCCGAGAGAGAAGCTCAATGTCCGGGGTGGGGCGATCAGCCTCGGTCATCCAATCGGTGCATCCGGGGCGAGGATCCTGATCACCCTCATTTCCGCATTGAGGGAGCAGGGTCTCCGCAGAGGACTCGCCGGCATCTGTATCGGTGGCGGGGAGGCGACTGCGATTGCGCTGGAGTTGTGTTGATCCGGTAGCTTCCATCCTCGCGTTGCTTTTGCTGGTTCCCTTCAGTTCGGAATCGGCTGTTTTGCGTTTTCCTGTGCCTGACGCGCCGGCGACCCTCGATTGGACCGGGACGGTGACCACCACCGAGGCGCCCATCATCCACCTCATTGCCGAGGGTCTCTACCGTTACGATTATCCGTCCGGAAAGCTGGTGCCTGCGATGGCGGAATCGATCGAAAAATCGAAGGACCTGAAAAAGTATGTCTTCCGAATCCGGAAGGATGCCAAGTGGTCCGATGGTCGACCGGTCTACGCTCAGGATTTTGTCGAGTCGTGGCTGCGGGTGATTTCGCCCTTCGGAACCTCTTTGTATAACTACTACTTTTTCGACATCGTCCATGCGGAGGACTTCCGGAAGCGGAAGATTTCCGAAGTGTCCAAGGTGGGAATCCGTGCAAAAGGGGATCACCTGCTCGAGGTTGAATTCAGGCGTCCGATGGCGAACTGGGAGTCCCTCACCACCTTTTGGCCGTTTTATCCGGTCAGGAAGGACATGATCGAGAAGTATGGCGGCAATCTCTGGCGTGCCGGAATCCTTCCCTCGAACGGTCCGTTTGTCGCGGAAAGTCTCGAGCCGGGGAAAAAACTCAATCTCAACCGGAATCCTTACTATCCCCGGGGGGCCTCCAATCTCGACTCTGTCGAAGTCTATTTCGAACAGGATGCCGGTTCAATCCTCGAGAAGTACAAGAGCGGACATTATGCATTCCTCCCGAATCCGAAGCCGGATCATCTCAAAGCCTATCGGGGAACGCCGGATCTGAAACATCCGCGTATCTACCGGAATCATGTCCTGGTTTCGAATGCGCTCAAGTTTCCGATGAACAATCGCCATTTCAGGAAGGCGGTGTACCAGGCGATCGACCGGGTCAAGGTTCGGGCCGCTGCGAGTTTCCCTTCGCGAATTGCAAACGGAATGATTCCCCATCCGCTCCCCGGTTCGGATAAGTTATTGACCCCCGTGTTCCATCTTGCAAACGCCCGGAAAGCGCTGAAAGTTTCGGGTCTGGTTTTCGGTCCGTCCTTCAAGCTCCGTATCCTGACCCGTATCGATCCCGCCAATGTCTCCGTGGGGAAGGAAGTCCAGGAACAGTTGCAGAAGGGCCTCGGGATCAATGTCGATCTTGCCGCCCTTCACGAACGGGAGTTCAACCTTTACGCGAATATTTTCGACTACGACATCATTCTCGTCGGATGGAGCGCGAAGGTCCCGACTCCGGAGGATTTTCTCCGACCTTACGGGAAGTCGGCTTCGAACAGCCGTCTCAAGTTCAACAGCCCCTATTTCCAGCAATGGGTGGAGGAGGGGATGCAGGCCAAGCGACCCCGTGATGCCCTCAAGGCATTCGAGCAGGCTCAACGGCATTATCTGACCGAGGAATTTGTCATGTTGCCCCTTCTCGACGAGGATTATTCAGTGCTTCAGCACGCTTGGGTGCGCAATTTGGAGTTCAATCATGTGGCCCTTCCCGTTTTATCCGGAGTGAAGGTGGATGACGTTCCGGCCAAAAAAGAGTAGTTTATCAAGCTAAGGAGTGAGCATGTCCAAAGGTATGAACAAAGTGGTTTCCGGTGCCGATGAGGCGGTTCGTGATGTGTTCGATGGCGCGATTCTCACCATGGGGGGCTTCGGATTGTGCGGGATTCCCGAGAATTCTATCGCTGCCCTGGTCAGAAAGGGTGTGAAGGATCTCACATGCGTTTCGAACAATGCCGGTGTCGACGGGTTCGGGATCGGGCTCATGCTCGAGAAGAGACAGGTCCGTAAGATGGTCTCGAGTTATGTGGGAGAGAACAAACTCTTCGAGCAACTGGTTCTTTCTGGTGAACTCGAGCTCGAGTTCGCGCCTCAGGGGACCCTGGCCGAGCGTCTTCGTGCCGGAGGGTCAGGCATTCCGGCGTTTTATACCCCCACTGGAGTCGGGACTTTGATCGCCGAGGGCAAGGAAGAGCGGGAGTTCAATGGACGTAAGTTTGTGCTCGAGCGCGGGATCATCGGAGATTTCGGGATCGTGAAGGCCTGGAAGGGGGATGCCATGGGTAATCTCGTTTTCCGTATGACGTCCCGTAATTTCAACCCGCTTTGTGCGATGGCTGGAAAAATCACGATTGCCGAGGTCGAGCAGCTTGTCCCGGTGGGTGAGCTCGCTCCCGATGAAATCCACTTGCCGGGTGTTTATGTCCACCGGATTTTCCAGGGTAAGGATTATCAGAAGCGGATTGAGCGTAAAGTGCTTCGTACAGGAGGTCAGTCATGAGTCTATCGCGTGAGCAGATTGCCATGCGCATTTCGCAAGAGTTGCGCGATGGCTACTATGTCAATCTCGGGATCGGAATCCCGACTCTGGTTGCGAACTACATTCCCCGGGGTATCGAAGTTGTTTTGCAGAGTGAGAATGGGATTCTCGGCCTCGGACCCTATCCGACAGAGCAGGAGATGGACGCCGATCTCATCAATGCCGGTAAGGAGACCGTAACGGTGATTCCGGGAGCTGCGTTTTTTTCGAGTGCGGATTCCTTTGCTATGATCCGAGCCGGCAAAATCGACCTGACGGTGCTCGGAGCTATGGAGGTGGATGAGCAAGGTGACCTCGCTAATTGGATGATTCCGGGCAAGCTTGTGAAGGGCATGGGGGGTGCGATGGACCTGGTGGCCGGGGCCAAGCGGGTTGTCGTGGCGATGCAGCACGTATCGAAGGACGGGAAGAGCAAGATTCTCCGGAAGTGCACTCTCCCTTTGACTGGCAAGCGCTGTGTGAATCGGATTGTGTCCGAGCTCGCCGTGATCGATGTGACTCCGCAAGGATTGCGCTTGGTCGAGCGGGCTCCCGGTGTTTCGGTTGATGAGATTATCCGCTCTACGGAAGCCCCCCTGATCATCGAGGGTGAGATTCCCGAGATGACACTTCCGGCCTGAGCTCCCTCAGCCCACACCTATTTCCAGATGAAGCGGGCGGGTTCCGGGAATGACGCCCGGGACTCCCCGCGGGTCGCAGATGATTCTTGCCCGATTCCTGAAGAGCGTACCCGCACGTGCTGGGCCAGCCATCGGATCCCGTGCATCGATCCCGAAACAGAAGAAATGACGGGCCTGCTTGAGTGCCTGGTGGCGTCCCTCTGCAATCAGGAGGCGTAGGGCGCGGGCGGCTGAAGGATGATCCGTTGCCCATGCATGCCGGTAGGAATACAGAATCCTGAGTTCTTCTCCTGCGGCAGGGATCCGGATCCAGGATTCCGGTAGCCAAGCGAGCGCAAAGTCAACTGCGGGGGACCTTGAGTCGACCCGGATGATCCGGAGCGCATCTTGGTCCCAGAGGCTCATCATCGCAATCAAATCCCGGCCCTCATGGATGAGCCAGGTGGTTTCGAGTGAGGTCCCGGGAGGAAAGTCTGCGCCAAATGACTCAGGATCGGCATAGCACCGGGTCAAATTGCGGGAGCGGGCGTATTGGGTCCAGAGCGAAAACATCGAGGGCAAGTCGTCCGGTCGGGCCTGACGGCAGGACCAGGTGCCATGGTCTACAGCTTTCGAAGGACGGTAAAAACAGGCCTCTAAGTCCGCGATGGGCTTGAAATCGATGCCGGACTTTCTCCAGTGGCCCAGTTTCGAACGGAGTACAGTGGCGTTGCCGGACATGACGGCGCCGAAAACCGGCACAGGAAGGCCGCAAGCCTCAAAGATCAGACGGTCCGAAATCCGGAGGCCCCGTGCGGAGCTCGCGACCCGTGTGTCTCCGCTGTAGGCGATCTCGAGTACGGATTCTTCCCACAACACACGGTCGAAGGTCACTTGGGTGAATCCGAGAGTGATCCCGTCCTCCTCAGCTTCGACCACCCTAAAGCGTGATCCCTGGGCACGGGCGAAGGCTTCGTATCCTCCCGGTCTTTCGTAATGGTATGAAATGGGACCTGGAACCCGGGTTTCCCGGATGAGATCGAGAAGGGAGTTCGAACGGGGGCCGGCATGTTGATCATGGCAGTGGAGATGGATCATGGATCAGGCTCGCCCCAGTCGCGATAACAGCCGGAAATGGGCGCGAATGGCTTCACCGAAACTCGCAAAATGGGTGTAGGGGATTCCGTGCTGTTTTGCCAGACGGATGACGATCTGACGGATCGCCGGGAAGTGACGATGGGAAACATTCGGAAAGAGATGGTGGATGGTCTGGAAATTGAGCCCGCCGAAACTGTGATTGATCCAAGGATTCCCGGTGCTGAAGTCAGCGCTCGTCAGCATCTGATGGATGTGCCAGTCTTCCCTTCCGGTCCCGGGCTGAACCAGTCCCGATTCGTGAACATGAGCGACTTGAAAAATCAGGGCGAGGATCGTACCGAGCACGGCGTGAAACAAGGTGAATAACACCAGGGTTTCTTTCCATCCGATGAGATGAGCGGGGAGTGCCAAAGCGAGCACATAGTGCAGAACCTTGAACAGTAGGATTCGGAGTTTCACCCCGAAACGTGGAGGAGTGAAGGGCTTACCGCCGACGCGTGGCCGCACCAATCGAATGAGGTCGAAGAACGGCCAGGTCAAGGTGATCAGCGAATAAAGCAGAGGGGTGTACAGGGCCTGGTAACGGTGGATCCCCCAGCGCGTTTGCTCAAGCGACATCCGAATCAGCGGGGCTTCGTTGATGTCTCCGTCGAATTCATGGAGGTTGGTGTAGTGGTGATGGAAATGGGTGTGTTTGATCACATAAAGGTCGGAACTGATCCCGAACAAATCGAAGGTATAAGCCAGAATCCGATTGATCCCGGGGTGCGGAGAAAGATTTCCGTGGGCCGCCTCGTGCATGACATTCAGTCCGAGAAAGAGGGTGACGAAGGCAAGGGCGAGGACCAGAACCACGCGGTCGGAAAAAGTATGAGCGAGGAAAAGCAAACTCCCATAACCTAGAACAGTCAGAGCGATCAGGACAGCTGCTTTGCCCCAGACCCCCGGATCAGCGTACCGTCCGTTCGGATCCGAATTGAGAAGCGCCCGGACCTCTCCTTTCAGCTCGATCGAAAACCGCGGGTTCACGAGACTTCCACTCCGACGAGCTTGCGGATGTCCTCCACTGGCATCTCCCAGAGTTCCTCCCACTTGATGCCGAAAAGATTCTTGGCCCTGAGCCCCATGCTCCAGCCCTTCACGATTTCTTGCATCAGCTCGGGTAGGCGGGCCGGCATCTTGATGGTGCATTTGATGAGACCGAAAGCCAAGAGCATGGAATTCAGCGGGCTGTTGATCTGGGCCACGTAGAAAGCCGAAATCCCCATTTCTCCGAGTTCATCCGCAGGAAAACCACAAACCACATGATGGATGTCATGAATCAACCGGATCCGTTGTCTCAGGTAATCGATCTCGGGTGAAATCTCTGTTCTGGCCTCGGGCAGCCGATCCAGTGGAGTCACCTCCGGGTGGTTCATGAATCGGGCGAACTGAAAGCCAAGTGTGTTTTCGGGAAGAGTGCGCAGTTTGCCCCAATCGACCGGGAGGCCCTGGCGGTACCGGGATTCGACAAGGGCTCGCGTATCCGGGTCCTCCCGCAGGCGGCGCAGGGTGATCTGGTAGCTTTCGTGTTCCATGAAGTAACGGAACCCGCGGTAAATGGGTTTGTAGTTCTTGCGATTGAAAATCAGGATCACGCCTCCGGTGATTAGAAAAAAGCAGGCGGAAAAAAAGCGGAACCACTTTTTCAGTTGTGCCATCCGTAACGCTCCATGCAGGGCGAAACTACCCTCTTTTTTATATAAAGTCTATTGAAAAAACTAAAAAAGTCAGGTATACTCCGCCTCATGAAAATCGACAAACGACCCTTGAAAATCCTCTCTACCGGATCTTACCTCCCCAAGCGGATTGTGACCGGGGCGGAAGTCGATGACCGCCTGGGTCTCGCTCGTGGTAAATCCGAGCAGATGACGGGCATTGCCGAGCGTCGGTATGTGACCGATGAGACCGCGTCTCAGATGGGCGCATTTGCTTTGATGGCAGCTCTCGAAAAATCCGGTATCCGGTACGAGGAGCTCGACGCCATCATCTGTGCCAGCGGTTCGTCCGAACAGGCCATCCCCGGAACCGCGGCTCTGATCCAAAAAGCCCTGAACCGACCTGAGATTCCCATTCCTTGCTTCGATGTCAATTCGACTTGCCTCAGTTTTGTGACGGCTTTCGATCTCGCCTCATCCTTATTGGCTACCGGACGGTTCAGAACTCTGGCGATCGTCTCTACTGAGATCGCCTCCGTCGGACTGAATCCGGCTCAGCATGAGGCCTATGCTTTATTCGGAGACGGGGCGGCCGCCGCCATCGTGACCCGACCCGCTCCCGGAGAAGGGTCCGGAGTCATTCACGCCCACATGAAGACTTTCAGTGAGGGTGCGGGGTACTGTCGAATCGAAGGAGGGGGGACCCGTGTCCACCCGAAAACCGAGCGTCCCGATTCCGAGAAATTCCTGTTTTGCATGGATGGACGGAAAGTGTTCCGCCTCGTTCTTGAAACAATACCGGAGTTTTTCGATGAGGCCATGCGAGAGTGCGGGTTGAGTCTCAACGACATCGCGCTTGTGGTTCCACACCAGGCCAGCGGAAACGGGATGGAGCTCGTTCGACGCAAACTCGGTATTGCCCAGGAGAAATACATGGACATCCTGTCCAAACATGGAAACATGATTGCTGCATCGATTCCGCTGGCACTCCATCATGCTATCGAGCAGGGCCGAATCAGGAGGGGGGACAAGGTCCTCCTTCTGGGGACTTCTGCCGGTATGTCTCTCGGTATGGTGATTTTCGAGTATTGAGATGGGAAAGACTTTTCTACTGACCGGGGCTCGGGCCCCGGTGACGCTCGATCTGGCAAGGGCTTTGAAGCGTGCAGGTCACCGTGTGATCGGGGCCGAGAGTCTATCTCATGCGTTATCCCGTCGATCGAATGCTTTTTCTGCGTTTTATTCGGTGCCTGCTCCGAACGACGGTCCTGATGCTTTCAGGAAGGCAGTCGGTAAGGTCATCGAGGATGAAGGAGTGGAGGTTCTGGTCCCTACCTGCGAGGAGGTGTTTCATCTGGCACCGATGCGTGGTGCTTCGACCGATCGGCTCACTCTTTGGGTGGATGATCCTGCGAAATTGGGCCGACTTCACAGCAAGGTTGAATTCAACACCTGTGCACTCTCAGCCGGTCTTCCGGTTCCGTTCACCTTCCGTGCGACCAGCCCGAAGGAGCTGGGTTCGGCTCTCGACGGAATCGGGGGAGACCGCGTTGTTCTGAAACCCGAGTATTCTCGTTTTGCCACCCGTACCTTGATTCTTGATCGGGATCAGGCAAGGAACATCATTCCTTCAATTTCAACCGGCGCAGCATGGTGCGTACAGGAGTTCCTCCCCGGTAAGGAGTATTGTTCGTATTCCTTGGCCAAAGATGGCCGCTTGCTAGCCCACTTGACCTACAGCCATGAGTTCAAGGCCGGAAAAGGGGCCGGGATCTGCTTCGAGGCTGTGTCCCATCCGGCAATCGAGGACTGGGTGAAGCGATTTGTCGAGGCGACCGGATACACAGGTCAGATCGCTTTCGACTTCATCGAGGATGACTCAGGGACGGTGCGTGCCTTGGAATGCAACCCGAGGGCTACGAGCGGCTTGCATTTGTTTGCGCAGAATCCGGAATTCATCGATCTGCTGGCGGGAGGAGAAGGATCGGGGAGGATTCTCGCCCCCGAGTCCGGCGAGTCAGCCCAACTGCGATTGGCCATGCTCGTATACGGACTTCCTTCGATCGATTCCTGGCACCGGCTCACCTTGTGGGGATCGATTTTCTCAGGGGCGCGCGAGACGGTGTTTGATTCCCGCGATCCGATTCCGTTTTTCGATCAGTTCATTTCGTTCTTTGCACTGATTCGTGCCGGTCTCCGCGGTCGTGTGACACCCTTGGAGGCCTCCACCCGCGACATAGAATGGAACGGCCCATGACGGTGGTGGTGACAGGGGCCAGCGGATTCCTTGGAGGGCGTTTGACTGAACTCTTGCTCGAGCAGGGGAGGCGGGTGATCGCATTGGGGCGGAACCCGGTGGCCCTCGGCCGCCTTGCCGAGTTGGGAGCCTCCACCCATGCTGGAGATCTGACCGATCGAGTGTTTCTCGAACAAGTCTTGCCTGAAGAAAGCGCCGTGGTGCACTGCGGGGCTCTCTCGAGTCCTTGGGGACGACCCGCTGAATTCTACCATTCAAACGTGCTGGCCACCCAGGTGCTGTGCTCTGTGGCACTTGAGAAGCGGGTATCCAGGTTTGTTCATATTTCCACTCCGAGTGTCTATGTCGAGAAAGCCTCGAAAGAGTTCATTCTTGAGGGTGATCCGCTGCCGGAAAAGATGATCAATCATTACGCAGACTCGAAATTGAAGGCGGAACGCTTGGTTCAGGAGTATTTTCAACTCGGCCTGGACACCGTGATCCTTCGCCCACAGGGGATCTTCGGTCCGCGTGATACAGCGATACTGCCCCGGTTGATCCGCATCGCGGAGAAGGGCTTCGTTCCGGTGATGGACGAATTGGTCCGGATTGATCTCACTTACGTCGACAACGTGGTCTCTGCTGTTTTTTGCGCACTGAGTTCGGGTCCTGAGTCACTTGGAGAGGTGTTCAATATCACGAATGGCGAACCCGTGAATCAGCTGGTCACACTCGAGGCTTTGCTCAGCCGCCTCGGTTACCGGGTGAAGAGAAAATGGATCCCGGTCGAGCGTGCCTGGAAAATTGCGGGTGCCTTGGAATGGGTTCACCGTCATTTCATTCCCGATCGTGAGCCTCTATTGACCCGGTATGGAGTCTGCACACTGGCGTATACCCGCACTCTGTCTATTGATAAAGCCAAGACCCTCATCGGGTACCGTCCCGGAATCAGCATGCAAGAGGGTCTCGAAAGGACAATCCCGTGGTTCGCTCGATCACCTTCCTAGAGGCCGGATACACCGAACAGTTCGAGAAAATCGTCAATCCAGTCACTGGGCGATGGCGGAAAATCCGTTTCCCGTCGACGGTAGCGCTGATTGAGCATCCCCGGGAGGGGTATTTGCTTTTTGATGCCGGGTACTCGGGTCGATTTCACGAGGTCACGCGTCGATTCCCTGAAAAACTTTATGCCTGGGTCACCCCCGTGACCGTCAGCCCGGAAACCAGCGCCGTCGGGAGATTGAAGGCTCTCGGGATTGCCGAATCCGAAGTCTCACAAGTCTTGCTCTCGCACTTTCATGCGGATCACATTGGAGGGGCGGGTGATTTTTCCCGGGCCCGCTATGTGGCCTCACGCCGTGAGTATGATTATCTGAGCGGGTTAGGGTCGGTGCGGCAGGTGAAACACGGATTTTTGAAAGCACTCCTCCCTGAATCGTTCGAGACCAGGACCCGCTGGGTGGATGAGTTTCCGGTACCCCTCAGGGAGTTGGGTGAGGGATGGTACGGATCGGACTTGTTGGGTGATGGGAGCATCTTTCTGGTCCCACTGCCGGGTCACACACTCGGCCAGATGGGGCTGTTCGTACCTTCGGTGCGGGATGTGGATTATTTTTTGGTTGCGGATGCGGCTTGGCTGACTCCTTCTTTTCGTGAAGGGATCGCACCGATGCGAGTCACCGATCTGATTTTCCATGATCCCTCCTCTTACCGCTCCACCCTTTCCCGCATTCACAGCCTTGATTGTGCCAAGCGGGATGCGGGAAGGCTCAGGATTCTGACTTGCCATTGCGAGGTTGCGATGGAGAAGGAACGGAGTCATGCTCTTTAAGTTTCGGATTTTTTTTCATTATCTGGTGACCCGTTATTTGCGTCGCTTCAAGAGCCGGTCGGAGCTCGAGCGGTATCAGGAACGGAGGATCTCCCGTCATTTGGGGTGGGTGAAAAGGCATTCGAAGTTCTACCGGGAGTGGAGCGGAGGGATGATCGACAAAAAGATCATGATGGAGCATTTCACCGATCTGAACACGGTTGGAGTCGATCGGGATCAGGCATTTGATCTGGCCTTCCGAGCTGAAGCCAGCCGGGATTTCACTCCGACTCTGAACGGGGTGACGGTGGGGCTTTCTTCCGGCACCAGCGGCAATCGGGGGCTCTTTCTGGTGTCGGACTCCGAACGGGCCCGGCATGCCGGGACACTTCTCGCGAAGATTCTTCCGGGATCCATTCTTGATCAATATCGGGTTGCCTTTTTCATGCGTGCGAACTCGAATCTTTATACCGCCTCCTCGGGGTCGAGAATTCTTTTTGAATTCTATGATTTGTTGTCTCCGATCGAGGATCACCTTGAGCGTCTTGAGTCTCAGCGTCCGGATCTTCTGTTCGCGCCTCCTTCAATGCTGATCCGTCTGGCCGAAGCCCGTGCGGCGGGTCGGATCCCGGCTCTTCCCAGACGTATTTTTTCAATCGCAGAGACTTTGGATCCGCTCGATGAGCGGAGGATGACCGCCGCCTTCGGAATGAAGGTGCATCAGATTTACCAGTGCACTGAGGGATTTTTAGCCGCCAGTTGTGAGCACGGTACCCTTCACCTGAATGAGGACTGTGTCCGTATCGATCCGGAATGGCTCGATGAAACGCGGACCAAGTTCATGCCGATCATCACCGATTTCACACGGACCTCGCAGCCAGTGATCCGGTATCGGCTCAATGACATTCTCACTCTGCGTTCAACACCATGCGCGTGCGGCTCAGTGATGACTGCCCTCGAGAGCATTGAAGGGCGCTCGGATGATGTCCTCCGGTTCAAGCGGGTGTCGGGTGGAGAGCCGGTGGCTGTTTTTCCCGATTTCATACGTCGTGCTGTCATCACTGCTGATGAAGCGATCGAAGAGTACCTGGTGACGCAAACCCGGGACGGGGAACTCGACATCCATCTTAAAGTGATGATCGGGACTGAGCAGGGGGCGGTCAGGAACCGGATCGAGGTGGAGATTTCGAACCTCGCAGATCGGGTCGGAGCTTTACGTCCCGAGATCCGCTTTCATGAGGGGATTCCCTCATTCGCCGGTAAGAAGCTGAGACGCGTCCTTCGTCTTTAATTCGAAACGGCAGGAGTACGGGTGGCCTAGATTCTTCCAGGTGTAGCTTCGAACGTTCTCGATCTTGAACTCCGCATTCGTATCCTTGCAGGTCCTGCCCGAGCAGGGATAAAGGTAGGGTCCCATGCTCCCGCAGTATCCGGTATACTCGACCTTCACAGCCGTCATCTTACCATTTTGGCTGTACACCCTGACTTCCTGGTCGCAAATGTCCGGGTTACCGGGGCAGAAGTAGGTTCCTGAGAGGAGAAGGAGACCGTGTACGGCGTTCTTATTGCGTTTCATGATCAGTTCGAGACCGGGTCACCGGCATTCTGGTAGGTGATGTCCGCGGTATCGCTCCCCATCAGCTTGGCGCTTCCGTGGAGCTCGACCATGTATCCGGTCGCAGGTTCCATCTCAAGCGGAGCATCGATGGTATTTTGATTCGTGCGGTATCCGACATAAGTCCATCCGTTGGTCGGACTCTGGGGGATCACCTCTGCACGGGATGCCTCTCCGTTGATGAAGCGGACCACCTTGATGGTGGCCGGGTTCGGCTCGGTGCCCATCACGAGGAATTTCTTACGGAACGAGAGCTTCACAGTCTGGAGGTGCTTCGATACCGCTTCGAGGGCGTTCTTGACAGGATTGTCGCAGATATCGAGCGAGATCCCGCCGAGCATGCTGGCGAATCCCTCATACCGGATTCCGGACCAAGTGCCATAACCACGGCAGCTCGTGCGCTGGTGAGCGACGACTGAGTAATACCGAACCAGGGAAGCGCTTTGCTTCACGTCAATGAAGGTGTCGCGGTAAGCAAGATCAACGGCAGTCCCGCCGGATTGCCAGACGGTCCGGTTGTAGTAAGGATCGAAGACCCAATTGCCACCGGAGCGGTCATCGCCGTTCGAGAGAGTGATGACGGCCAGGAGCGCATCTCTCCGGAGGAAATTCGCATTCGGATTCCGCCCATTGGAGGGAAGGACATCGGAGCGGGTCAGGAAGTTCACCTGATTGTGGACCCCGGTTTCACGACCGTTCATCACCCCCGCGGTGACGGAAGGGACCGTGAATACGGGTGCGATCAATTGCGGGGAGATTCCGAGTTTCGGGTCATTATAGCTGGCTCCGGGATACGGCGAAAGCCAGTTCGCTTCAGGTGTGTTGGTGTCATACCGGGAAACGGAGACTTTTCTCTGGAGCGGAAAGGTGGTGGCGTCGACCGGCGTGTGCTCACCGAGCGGAATCGAAACAAACCGGTAGTCCCAACCGCTGTTTTCCAGGCCTTGTAAGAAGCCGGGGATCTCGGTTTGGATGCCGGGGGCGATATTCTGCATGGTCCCGTTCATGGACACACCGAGGACGATGTCCACCTTTGGAGGAATGTTCACCGATCCGGCCGCAGTTTGGCGATAGGCCATTCCGCTCGGCACGAAGGCTTGCGGACCACAGGCCGTCAGGCCCAGCAACAGGGCGCTGACCGGGGCAGGGGAAACCAGGGCTCTCAACCAATTAAATTTGTTCATAATCTCAACTCTCATCCGAGATGTTGCAAAGGGCGCGCCAAAGACCAAGAGTGAGGGTTTTGGAAAATTAATCAATCTTTACAATGAATTAGTGCAGCTTCGAGTGTGCTCTGCCGAGGTGGATCCTGCTCAGGGTGATCGCGAGTTGGGGGGTTGTCCAAAAGTTTGACAGCAATGATTTCTCTCAATCCCCGGGCGATCCGTTCCGATGAGTCTTCGGATCATGTCGAGACAGAACCTGACTACAGATCTGCATTCCATCCTGAACTCGTTCCTCGATCTCATCGGGTGTGACGGGGGCTCGATCTATACCCTCGAGAAAAACCTGCAGGGAGAGTCTGTTCTGGTGTTCAAAGCCATGATCACTCGCAGTCTCGGAGTGGAAGCGGTACCGACCCACCTCCGGAGTCTGGTCTTCCGCCTTGATGAGAACAGTACCGTGGGCCGAACCGGGCTGAACCGGCAAGTTTACAACGACAGTGCGATCCCCGTCCATCAGACGGCTGACGGAACCGTACCGCGATTGCGTCCCCGGAGTGCCATTGACATTGCGATGGGATATGAAACCCGCAATATGTTATCGGCTCCCTTGTTGACGCCGAGAGGGGATCTGGTCGGGGTGATCCAGTTGGTGAACAAGATTCCCGAGGACCTCGAGAGTGAGGGGGTTTTCAATGAGAAAGACGAGCGACTCTGTGGAATCGTATCTTCCCAAGCCGCACTGGTCATTGAGAACAGCATGCTTCTCCTGGAGCAGGAGAACATCCTCGACGGATTTGTGAACGCCTGTGTGACGGCGATCGAAGCCCGCGATCCGGTGACCTCCGGGCATTCCCAACGGGTATGCGATCTCACCCTGAATCTTGCCTCCGCCGTGAACCGGGAGCAATCCGGCCCACTCGGATTGATTCATTTCTCGGACACCCAGTTCCGTGAATTGAGATACGCGGCCATGTTGCATGACATCGGGAAGATTTCGGTGAAAGAGCATATTCTCCAGAAAGAGAAAAAGCTCCATCCTTGGGAACTGAAAGAAATCGAGATGCGATTCAAGTTGATGAAGAGCGCTTATCGCCTTGAGTTTCAAGGTGAGGAGAATCGTCTCGAGCTTGCCAGACGCATCAAGGAACTCGATCTTGCCTACCAGACCATTCTCAGGGCCAACGAGCCCACTGTTTTGCCGCAAGAGGTTTCGGAGAACATCCTCGAACTGACTAAATTGCAGGTCAAAATCGACGACGGAGAGGTGTGTTGCGCCCTTCATGCACACGAGGGAAAGCGCCTGTGCATTCCGCGGGGTTCCTTGAGTCCCGAAGAGAGGATCGAGATCGAGAAACACGTTTCGTTCACCTATGAGATCCTGAAGATGGTGCCTTGGAGCCGGGGGCTCGAGCAGGTGCCGACCATCGCCCACCGCCACCATGAAAAACTCGATGGAACGGGCTATCCACTCAAAGTGGACGGGCAGGAGATCCCGATTCAAAGCCGGATGTTGACCATCGCGGATATTTACGACGCACTGACTGCCAAGGACCGTCCTTACAAGGCGGCTGTTCCTCTCGAGAAGGCACTGGAGATCCTTGATTCCGAGGTCAAGCAGGGGAAACTCGACGGGGTGCTGTTCAAGCTGTTCGTCCAATCCAGGGCCTATCTCCTCCCGGCCTCCGGCGCGACCAAGAAATCAGGCAAAGCGGCCTAGTTTTACTCAAGTTCGCCTGCTTGGATGCCGATCCATGAGACGTGAAGATTCATCGTTTTCTTCAAACACCCGCTTTCCGTCATGCTCTGGCCGGCTTCGCCTGTGCCATCGGCCTGTTCGGTTTGTTCCGGATCGGGACTCCTGTGATCGAGGAGTTCAAGGGCTCTTTTGCAATGAAGGAGTTCAAGGAATACGGGATCTACGGGACCTATAAACGGCACTTCTTTTCATTTGTCGATCGGGTGGATGAGTTTGCCGAGCTCGATCGGGAGAACCGCGTGCTCAGCAGGAAGCTCGCTGAGCTCGAAAAGGATCAAATTCTCGGTGATGCGGCCCGTGCCACCCGGGATCTAGCCTCTTTGAGTGAGACACTCGAAGAGACACTGAAGAACGAAGCGGGTTCTGAGCTGGCTACGGCCATGCAATCCATCAAATACGATGTTCCCGCTCACCTGGCTGTTCATCAGCTTCATACTCTTGCGGTAGGCCATTTTCGCCGGGAGGATTATGAGAAGTCGGCCCTGGTTCTGCATCACTTGTTGAGCCTGAAAGAAGATGGACAGTTCAGGGTGCCAGGTAACTATCTGATGAGCGGCATTTCGTGGTTCCATCTCAAGAACTACCATCTCGCCATGCGTGATTTCAGGGAGTCGGTGCGGATCAGTTCACGGGGAGAGATTGGCCACCGCAAAGGAATGTTCTGGCAGGCACTCTGCTACCGTGCCCTTGGCAAAAAAGATCAAGCCGAAAAGATGATGTTGAGTTTCATCGAACTCTATCCGGGTTCTCATGAGGCCGATTGGCTGAATGGCAAACGCAGTCCTGCCAGTGTGAAGGCCGGGGAAAAAGAGGCCCTACCCGAGAAGGAGGAGGCCCATCATGCACATGAGTAAGGGTAGGGTGAGCAGAGTAGTGGTTTTTGCCGTGCTATGCATCGCTCCCGAAGCGAATGCGGGAACCATGGCCAAGATGTGCGGGGTGATTGAAAAAGTCGATCCAGGGACCCAATTGATCCCGTCAAAGGGTGTGGTCAAGACACGACTGAACGCCCAAGATCCTGTCCCGTGTGGCTCGATGATCATGACTCGTGAAGGTGTGGCGCGGGTCCGCCTCGAGGACCGTTCCGTTTTTCAGCTTGCCCCGGGCAGCTTTGTCGAGATTCAGGGCGGTGGAGTCAGAAGCCTGTATCGGGGTGAAATCCTGATATCGGGCCCGGCGCTGAGCGCACCGGTGACCTGGACCTCCCCGAACTCAGTGGTCGAGTACAAGGGGGGTGTTGTTTGGGTACAATATCAGCCCTCGGATCGTTCCACCTCACTCGCTGTCTTCAACAGAAACGTCCGTTTTTTGAATCGCTTCAACCGCGACGCGAGTCGGGACGTCCATGCAGGTGAGATCAGCAGGATGATCATTCAGCAAGCGTGGATCCGCCCTTCCCAGCCGGAAATCATCAGCCACACAGTGGTGGCCCCCCTGCTCACTCGATTCGGATTACCGGCTGAAGAGGTGAAAGAGTGGGTTTCCATAGTGAAGCAAATCCACGATTCGAGGAGTGAGGCGCTTGCAGCTGAAATTGAGGACTGGAATGAAGCTCCGGAAGAGGAGCCTTCCCGGAGTCCCGCATCGCTCGGCAATCGGGCGAAGGACGCCGTAGATGAAGTCGAGGCCCGGTTTGTGATGGCGCGACTCAGGGATCGACTGTTCGGAAGGGCTGCGGATGTGGCCAAGGTGGAGAACGATCGCAAGCCGGCTTCCCGGAGCGTCCCCCCCGTTTTTTCAGATGAGGAGTACGGGATTCACCGCAAGCGACTTAAGAGTGAGGTCAAGAGAATCGGTAAGGAAATCGATTCAATCCGGCCGGATTCCTCAGAGGAGTGAGGTCCGGTCCAGGGAGGGGCTCAAATGAACAGGTTCAGGGTTTGGTTCGGATGCATCTTGATGTTTCTGGCAGGGAATACATACGCGGGGGTCTTTGAAACCTCACTCGGTTTTTCGTATTCCCGGAGTGCCTACAATGGCGGTAGCTACAGTGTGACTCAGAGTTGGAATGGTGCTTTGGGGTATTATCTGACCCAGGACAGCCAAGTCCAGTTCTCCTATCAGGATAGTTTGAACTCGGAGTTTGTCCCCAACGTTCAGGACATCAAGTATCGGGACCGCGTATACAGTATGAATTTTCTCTATCACTTGTTCTCGGAGGGGGCCGCGGTCCGGCCTTTCTTGCGTTTCGGTGTCGGGCAGCTCAACCGAGACGCCACCGGAACTTACCAAGGTGGTTTTTCGCCTCCGGGCCGCCTCGACCAGGTGACAGTGATCAGCGGCTTCGGTCTCAAGTTCAAGCTATCGAGCCGTTTCGGTCTCCGGTTGGACGGCACATCCTATTTGACGGGTGGAAGCATTGCGACCTGGAAAGACAATTTCAATGTCGCGGTCGGAGGCTCCTTCTATTTTTAGGCATGGGATCGTGGCCTTCTCACTCCTGACTGCTTTGACCGGGTGTTCGACCGCGAAGTTTCTGATCCAGGCGGGTCAGGGTCAACTCATGCTTTTGAATCGAGCCAAACCGGTGGATCAGGTGGTCACCGATGAGCGGGTGGATGAGTCTTTGCGGGCTCTGCTCGGAAAGATTCCCGAGATTCGCGCCTTCGGAGAACGCGAGGGGCTGAAACCCACTTCCAATTATCGGGAGTATGTCGAGTTACCCGGGGATGCCGTGGTTCATGTGGTCACGGTTTCAGATGCCTTGGCATTTAAGCCCGAGATTTTTTCGTTTCCCCTGGTCGGGAGTTTCACCTATATCGGGTGGTTTGACCGTGAGGATGCTGAGGAGTTCGCCTCGGTTTACCGTCAAAGGGGCATGGACGTCGATATCCGCGGTGCTTCCGCCTACTCCACTCTCGGATGGTTTCCGGACCCCTTGCTTTCGACTATGATCCCGAAGACCGGTGAGGGGCGAATTCATCCGGAAGCCCTGCCGGATCTGGTACACGTTTTCTTGCACGAATCCGTTCATGCCACGCTCTACTTCAGGGATCAGTCCTACTTCAATGAGAGTCTCGCCGATTTTGTAGCTGATGTGCTCACCGAGCGTTACTTCAGGTCGGGAGGGGCGGAGTCTCAGTTGTTATGGGCGCGTTATTTGGAAAGACGCAAGCGGGGTGATGAGGTGCGGTCCCATCTGGCCAAGGCCTATCGTGAGCTCGATGAGCTCTATCGATCCGGGCGGAATGAATTGGAGAAACGACAGGAGAAAAGTCGGATTCTCGATGCGCTCAAGGCAAAAGCTGGAATCCGGCGGGACTTGAATAACGCTTCTCTCATCCAGTACAAGACCTATGATCCGAGTGATCGGGGCTTCCGTGAGTTATTGGAGCGGTATCGGGGAGAGGTTCCCGCCTTTCTGAAGCGTCTCTCCAGGCTGACCGACTCGGATTTTGGTGGGCCCCAAAGGGAGGACGTGAGAGCTGTTCTTGAATCCATCCGGGACTGAGCTCCGTCACTCCACTCAAGGATTCAGCTCAAGGATTCGACTCAAGGATTCAACTCAAGGATTCAACTCAAGGATTCAACTCAAGGATTCAACTCAAGGATTCAACTCAAGGATTCAACCAGGTGCCATCCGTTTGCACGGAGACATTGGCAGCGGCCATGTGGTTCATCCACACCGCGCTCATCTGGCAGCCGTAGTACATCGGGTTGTAGGTGCGGCAGTTGTCGTAGTCGGGCGAGCTCACGATCACGTCCACCGGG